>NZ_JBHVXZ010000021.1:0-107789 GCF_042881395.1 Amycolatopsis sp. NPDC058278
GAACTGGAGACCATCGACAAGAAGATCAAGGCCGCCGCCCAGCCTACCCCCGCCAGGATCGCCCCTTGACATAAAGGGGAGCCATGACAGCGCGTTCTGGCCGCCCGCTGCCGACCGGCTCGCAGCATGAGCGGAAGTCGCCCGTCAGTCCGTCGACGCAATGGCGTCTTTGATCGCTTGCGCGTCGCTGTCGAGGAGCGACCTCTCGCGTTTCAGAGACTTGGCTTTGACGGTCCAGCCGTCTCCTGCGTAGCGAGGGATGACGTGAAGGTGGAAGTGGAAGACCGTCTGGAAGGCGGCTTCGCCGTCACAGAGGAGGACGTTGATTCCCTCGCAGCCCATGCGTGAGCGTCGCAGGGCCTGTGCCATGTCATGACCGACCGACCAGACATGGGCGCTCGTGACTCGATCGAGGTCTTCGAGGCCCACGGCGTGCTTGCGTGGCACGACGAGAAGATGGCCGGGCGTGACGGGGTTCAGGTCCATGAAGACGACAATGGTCTCGTCCTCGTGCACCACGCTGGCCTCGGCCTGCCGCACCGCAATGGCACAGAAGATGCACCCCTGCGCCGCCGACCTCGCGTTCCGGGCCATGCCCGCGATAGTGCCAATCCGTCCGGACACGTGCAATTCAGTTGTTGCTGCAGCCTGACCTCCACCGACCGCTCGTCGGCATGAGCGGGCATCGGCGCGTCGATTACCGGCAGTCTGTCGCAGCCGATGGTGGCCGCAGGCGGATCATCGGTGATCCATCAGCCGCAGAAACGTTGGAGGGATCCGATGACTGTCGGAAGTGAGCAACGCCGTCAGGCACGCACACCCCGCATTGAGGCACAATTCTCGTCTGCAGACGTCGAGGCGGCGCTCGATCTGCTGCACCTGGCGGACATGGCGTGGCATGACTGCTGCGGCCCGCGCGAGCTGGAGCTACCGTCGCAGGTTCTCGAGGATGTGCTGCTGCTGGCACAGGGTGATCTCGCGAGCTTGATCCGCATCTCTCGAGCGGCCGTCTTGGATTTCCGAGACGTCCGAGTGGCCGCGGACGACGAGCGTGCAAGGAGCCGGTAAGAACCTTCCCGCCGCGGGCTCGGTATCTCCTCGGTCATCAACTGGCCAATCCGGTCATTCACATCGCCCCGGCCTGGGGGGCGCTCGCCGGTCGAGGTGCTGCCAGAGTGGTCCGCCGGGGATACGCGCTCTCTGCGGCATGTGAGGACGTTGCAACGCTCGGTCAGCGGCATGAGAGTGCGTTCACGCAGAGCGATCGGATATGTAACGGTGAGGAGTTCGAGGCCACTACTCACACGCCGAAGCTGAGGGTGGAGCCCACAGTCATGATCGACGAACTATGACATGGGAACTCGAAGGCTTCATGCATCGCAGGGGCGAACGGATGCTGAACCGGGTAACCCACCTCGGAGGTAGCCGACTCCGAGGTGCGAATCTAGTATAGTAAGAAGAATGACCACCGAGCCTGCGCCACATCGACGTCTGAAGTTCTTTGGTCCCGCGGACGTCGGAAACTATTTCCAGGCGGGACGCGCAGCTGAGGTTCTTAGTCGATTCGACGCATCAGTCACAACGTACACTGCTTCTGACGTTCTCGAACTATATAATTGCCGACTCTTCGTGGAGAACGGGTACTTTCCCGCATCCTCTTCCGAGGAGCAGCGCGCGGCATTTAAGGCGCTCATTCCCGGATTGCATGAAGTCGAGTCCAAATTCTTTGGCTCTCTGACCGACGAAACGCTGAGTTGCCGGATCGCAGGGGTCAGTCATGAGTATCACGCGGACTTGCTGGAACTCCTGTCACGACACAAGGTCTACCGCCGTTGCTCCGCCGCGAGCGTGCTGGCAATCCTAGACAGCCTGAATGTCAGTACGGGCACGATGCTCTCGTGTGGAAGCCTTGTGCGGGTTTACGATGAAGAGATACGTACGCGTCTTGTTTCGAACGTGGCCAACGCCGAGCATGTGATTCGGCTATATCTCAGCGGTGATGATCGCTCGCAGATGTACTTGCCGCAGAGCTTGAAGAGTTCGGACAAGCGCGCACTGCTTGACGCATACATAGATAGCGAGGAGGCGCATCCGAATCTTCTCGAGCTGATCTCTGTCGCGCGCGTCAACACAGCTGCTGGAATCGACGAGAAGATGAAGCTCAAAGCGAAGCGCAAGCATGAACGATGGACGAAGGAGTTCTTTGAGTCTAACGGTGGCGGAATGGTGATCGGCTGCGAGGTTACTGTTAGCAAGGGGCAAGATGAGCCTGTGGAGGAATCAAGGGACGGGCTCGTGACGAAGTACTCCTACAGTCGCGAGTGGTTCGATGAGAACCTCGATTACCCTACGGTCCTCAACAACTTTCTCTATGTGTTTGAGTTCGTAGATCGTCACATGCTGTTGACGCTGCCCTCGTATCAGGCGGAACGCGGAGCGCTTGAGCGTGCGATGGGACCCGTAGGAAAGGATGCTTATCCAGCGGGTTTCGCCTTTCGCCTTAAGGAGCAGAGTTCCTTCCTGCAGGTCTCTATGTATGAGCGACTTCTCAGACACAACGATGTTGAACTTGAGTCGGTAATCGCGTGGTTCTTCGCGGACTACTTGAGAGGTAGCTTTGGTGTGACGAATCTACGGTTCGCGCCTTCAAGTAGGACTGCAACATACCTTGAGAAGAGTCGTCATCTGTTCGCCGAGATGGAAAGTATCGTCATGCAGTTCTCGCTCTACGTGGAGAACGGCGAGTTTGATCCTGAGCTGCTGGCTATGATGTCTTCCCAGGTCAAGTATCGAGACGTACCGAGCTGCTTGGTCGGCAAGTATGTCTATGTAGGCGAGAGCCCAAACATCCACAACGTCATGCACCTACTCTTCTCGGATCAGTCCGGCTTGGGGTACATAAATGAAAGGATCAGGGCTGACAACGGTGCTCGACTACTCATCGAGCACGATGTTTCTTACGGTGACTTCCATGACTACCAGAAGGGTCAAGTCGACTACCTAATCGCGCACGGCGTAGCCGAGAACACTGGAGGCCATATCCGGCTAGCAAGTGCCGACCAGTTCGTGGTGCTGCGCGATCTCTACGAGTTGGAAGCGGCAAGTTACTACCATCACCGCAAAGGTGCGCGCGAAGCAATCGATGAGATGGTCACAAAGGGTTGGCTTGTGCGGGCCGAGTCACTGTTGTCTAAGCCTGAAACAAACTACTTCAACTACTGCCTCAATCATCAGGACTTCAGCGATGGCCTGAACCTGCGCAACAGGTACCTGCATGGCGCAATTCTTGACGTCGCGGATGAAGAGGAGCACTACCGTACCTACATCACCGCGCTCAAACTACTGGTTGCGCTTGTGATTAAGATGAACGATGATCTCTGGCTGCGCGAGAGTGAGGAGCTCGCTAACGGAACCGAGGCGACTCCGTCTGAGCAGGGCTGTTAGCCCGGATCTTTCGCGTGGGTGACGGCCTGGCTTGAGACTGCGGTCGGTGGTTGTTGCGTGTCGCCCTGCCGGTGCTCGGGATGGTTGAAGTGGCCCGTTGTCGGGTCGGGTTGCCGCGTGGTTCCATGCCCCAACCGAAGACCCGGCCGCGGCCACCGTGTCGTGGTGGCCTGTACCTCCCCGGCGACCGCGGACCTGGCCGCGGCGCGCGGGTTGCCGATGCTGCTGGGCCTGCACATGACCGATGAGCAGAAGGCCGCGATGATCCAGCGGTGCGCCGCGACGGCGCACGCGGCCGGTCACGACCCCGCCGGCGTCGACCACGTCTCGGCCATGCTGGCGCACACGGCCGAGACCCGGGAGCAGGCTCGCTCCGATTTCCGCACCGCGCTGCCCGGCTGGCTCGCCGACGGCCTCGCCGGTTACCGGCCGGCTGACGGCAAGCCCCACCAACCGCGCGATCCCCTGGCGTACGCAGATTTCCTCAGCGATGTGCACGGGGACTGTTCCAAGATCGGTGTTTCCGGCCCGACACGCCGGGCTGAGGTCCGGCGGGATGGGCACTGTGAGTGATGACATCGGACCTTGTGAGTCCACGCAAGAGTGAGTCCAAGCCGGCGCGGGAGCTGTCGCCGGAGCAGGCCGCTGCGGCGGCGATGGTGGCCGAGGCGAAGGCCCGCGGGCTGGTGTTGACCGGGCCGGACGGGTTGCTGAAGCTGTTCACCAAGAACGTGCTGGAGACTGCGCTCAACGAGGAGATGACCGAGCACCTCGGGCATGAGAAGAACCAGGTCGACCCGGATCGTGAGTCGACGAATGTGCGCAACGGCACCCGGCCGAAAACGGTGATCTCGGACGCCGCGGGCGAAGTCGGAATCAACGTGCCACGGGATCGGGAGAGCACGTTCGAACCGCAGATTGTGAAGAAGCGGCAGCGTCGGCTCACCGAAGTGGATGAGATCGTGCTGTCGTTGTATGCGAAGGGAATGACGAGCGGGGATATCTCGGCGCATTTCGCCGAGATCTACGGGTCCTCGGTGAGCAAGGAAACGATCTCGCGGATCACCGACAAGGTCGTCGCCGAGATGCAGGAATGGGCCAGCCGGCCCCTCGATGCGGTGTACGTGGCTGTGTTCATCGACGCGATCCACGTCAAGATCCGTGACGGCCAGGTCGCCAATCGGCCCGTCTACGCCGCCATCGGCGTGACCATCGACGGTCACAAGGACGTCCTGGGCCTGTGGATGGGCACCGGTGGCGAGGGCGCGAAGTTCTGGATGAGTGTGCTGATCGACCTGAAGAACCGCGGCGTCGGGGACGTGTTCTTCCTCGTCTGCGACGGACTCAAAGGCCTGCCCGACGTCGTGACGAACGTGTGGCCGAAAACTATTGTTCAGACCTGCATTGTTCATCTGATCCGCAACACCTTCCGGCTCGTGTCCCGGCGGGACTGGGAGGCAGTGAAACGCGACATTAAACCCATCTACACCGCACCCAGTCCGGACGCCGCCGCGGCGGCTCTCGACGAATTCGAAGAGAAATGGGGAGCGAAGCATGGGGCGGTGATTCGTTTGTGGCGCAACGCTTGGAATGAGTTCACTCCGTTCCTCGACTACGACGTCGAGATCCGGACGATGATCTGCTCCACGAACGCGATCGAGTCGTTGAACGCCCGCTACCGGCGGGCGGTCCGCGCACGCGGGCATTTCCCGACCGAGCAGTCCGCGATGAAGTGCCTGTACCTTGTGACCCGCAGCCTGGACCCGACCGGGACAGGCCGCGCTCGATGGACGATGCGTTGGAAGCCAGTGATCAACGCGTTCGCCATCACGTTCGGTGACCGCTGGCCGGGAGCCGAGACCTACTGATCAACAACGCCGGAAACACCGATCACGGGATAGACCCCTCGTGTTGACCGGCCTGGCTGTGTGGTGCTGAGGTTCGTCGCGGGTTCCGCCGCGATGGGCGGTTGCAGCAGCAGGAGAGATGCGTGCCGGTTGAGTTTCTGCCCGAAGATCAGGCGTCGCCGTAGTATCCGCCGAAAATCGGGCGGATATCCCTGACCTGCCGTTATGTGTTGGTCAGGATCAATTCTGATCGCCGTGATGCTGGGCTTGGGCTCCCTGTGGAAGTGAGCTTTTCCGAGTAACTGTCAGTTGCTGTGTGTGATCATGTGGTGCGGTCGTGGTTGGTGTGGAGCAGGACGAGGGCTGCGGCGGCGATCTTGCCGATGTGCCAGGGACAGAATCTGATGTTGCGCAGGGCGGCGGCCGTTCAGTTCCTGGTCAGAGCATTGACCGGGGGGTTCGTGCGATCCGCCAGTGGTTCAACCACCCAGATCACCGATCTCCAGCCCAACCCTCTCCACCTCTGCAGCAGCATCGAGGACGAGTCGCGAGAACTCGGCGGTGTGGGTCAGTGGCAGGTAGTGCCCGGCGCCCGGCACGATGAGCAGCCGTCCGTCGATGCAGGCCTCGAGAAAGCGGCGCTCGTGGCGCCGGAAGTGGTCGCGGGCGCCGTTGATCAGCCAGGCCGGGCCGGGATACTGCGCGAGTTCCGTGAGAACGTCGAAGTCGTCGAAGGCCTTCGCCACATCCGGGATCACCTCGGTCGCGATCCCGCCTGCCACGACCGCGTCCGCGACCGGTCGCGGCAGAGCGGCGTTGAACTGCCAACGGCTGATCCGCTCACCGCGGTCCGGAAGCCGCATGAACGCGCGGTGCGCCAGCCGGAATGGCGTTTCCAGTGTCCGCCCGGGAATGAAACTCGAACCGGCGACGACCAGTCCGGCCACGCGTTCGGGGTACCGGGCGGCCGCGGCGATGGCGACGTAGCCGCCGAGCGAGTGGCCCACGACGAGGGCCGGCTCGTCGATGGCGTCGACGACTGCTTGTACCGCATCGGGAAGCGTGAACGGCGAGCCGCGATGGGCGCCGTGGCCAGGTAGGTCGATCGCCCTCGCGGGATGCCGCGTACCCACTCTCTCCACCTGCTCGACCCAAGCCGAGCCGCTGATGCGGATGCCATGAACGAACACGACGGGAACCATAGAACCTCCAGACGCAACGCACCGTTGCGTTGCAAAGTACCCTGTCGATCCGACACAACGCAACGGTGCGTTGTATTGTTGGCTGGTGAGCACACGGAGCGGTCCCCGCAAGGAAGAGGCGATCTTCGCCGCGACCCTCGAACTGCTGGCCGAGCACGGCTACGACAGGTTGGCCATCGAATCCGTCGCCGCTCGATCCGGGGTCAACAAGACCACCCTGTACCGATGGTGGCCGTCGAAGGACGCGCTCCTGGCCGCGGCGCTGACCAACTCCGGGCTGCTCAGTATCGACGTACCGGACACCGGCGGCCTGCGCACCGATCTTCTCGCAGTGGCTCGGCATATCGCCAGGCTGCTCACATCCGAGCGCACCGCGCCCATCGTCACGGCGGCACTCACCGCGGCACCGCGCCGACCGGAACTCGCCGAGGTCGCGCGATCGTTCTTCGCCGACCGGATGGCCCGCGAACAGCCGATCTTCCAGCGGGCGCAGGAACGTGGCGAACTCCGTCCCGGCATCGACCCGGTTTCGATCATGGACCTGCTCGCCGGAGCGATCTGGTTCCGCCTGCTCCTGCGCGGCGGTGAGGCGTCACCGGCTTTCCTGGCGGAAACCGTGGACATCGTGTTGGAGGGCGCGACCGATCGCTGACATCTCCGGACCCGCTTCCTACGGACCCGTAGGCAGAACACGAACAGCGCACCGGCGGCGAGCACCGCGTCGCGCAGGACCAGGGTCAGTGCGGCGAGGAGCAGGACGTTCAGCGGCGACGTCGCGGTGTTCGACGTCTCCGTCGCGATCAGCCCCCAGTGTCCTGGAAGGCGAGGTTGCGGGCGTAGGCCAGCGTGATGAACGTGTCGTCGACGAGGTGCCGGCGCACCACCGCGAAGACGACGGCGGACACCACGGCGACGGCGCCGGGCAGCACCCAGCGCCGCGGCCGGGACTCCCGGGCCGCGATCCCGGCTGCGGGGTCCGCGCCGCTGTGCCACGGTTACGGTTCGCGGGTGAGGGTGAAGTGTCCGACGCCCCTGGCTGCGGAGTGCACCTGCCAGCTGTCCGGCCCGGCCGCCGGCCCCGAGCCGTAGTGCAGCCGGTAAGCCGGTTTGCGCGGGGTGATCGAGCGGTCCAGCCAGTGGTAGTTCACCCGCAGCGCAAGGCTCATCAGCGGGCTCGCCGTCGCGATCCGCTGCTCGACCAGCTCCTTCGCGTGGCCGCGGTCGGAGAACTCGTCGATGATGGCGCACTCGCAGTAGTACGCGAGGGTGCCGATCTCCCCGGGACTGGCCACGCTCGCGCCGGCCAGCCGCGCGCCCAGTTCCGTGCCGACCCGCGCGTAGTCCTGCGCGCTGGCCCAGTTCCCGAAGATGACCGGCGACTTCCACGGGATGCCCTGGGCGGCGTCGACGGCCGCCGCGCTCAGCGCCAGCAGCCCGGTCAGCCCGAGCGCGAGCAGCGGGGGAACGGTGCGCAGCGCCGTCCGCTCACGTGCCTGCCCGAACCACGCACCGAAGGCCGCGACGGCGAAACTGGCCAGCGTTGTCGTCGGAGCCACGTAGTACCAATGGAACGGGCCGACGCCGATGAACGAATAGGCGACGAAGTAGAGGACTCCGCCGGCACCCAGCGCCGCCACCGCGCCGAGCGCGGGGAACTCCGGCCGGCGCCGAGAGAACCGCGCCGCGGCCCACACGGCGAGCGCGACCACGCCGATCAGTGCCGGGATGAACGCCACCAGCACGGTCACCGGGTAAACGTTGTAGTACATCACCGGCCCGGTGCGGTAGGTCCACGGTGCGAACAGCCCCGCCTGTGTCTGCTTGATCGCCAGCGTGTCGGGCACGAACGAGCCGAAGGCGACCCAGCTGAAGACGAATACGAGCTGCGCCAGGCGCCGTGGTGAGTGGTCAGCAACACGGCCGCGAACACGGCGACGATGAGGGCGTTGGCGGCGGCGATGACGATCGCGCCGACACGCAAGGCGGTGCTCGGGTGGTTGCGGTTGATGATCAAGGACGTGACGGCAAGCCCGATGGCGCCGACGGGACAGCACAGGAGGGTGGCGACCGCCGCGGCGATACCCCAGGCCGGCTGGCTTCCGGAGAGCCGATCGAACCATGCCCTGGCCGCGGTGCGATACGCCGCTTGCATGCGCGGTTGCGACACCAAATGCCAGGTCGCCGGATCGCGCACGCCGGCGAACCGGTCGATCGAGCCGGTGCGCCCGTCCAGGGTGATGACCGGCCACAGTTGCAGCCAGCTGTCCTTAAGCTTGTGCCGTAGCGAGGCGATCACCTGCTGGACCGTCGATGTAGCGGATGTCGACCGTAACGGTCAGATCGCCACGCACAGCGTCGACAATGGTCGAGGTGGTCGGCTCTCGGCGTTCATCCGAGGTATCGGTTGCGGACGAAGCGGCGGTCATGGGTGGGGAGCCGACCGGTCATCGCCATCTTCCATTCCGTCCTGTCTAGCCCTACCGGTCGGTAGTTGTGACGATCTCGATGTTGTTGATCTAGCGCTACTATCTGCCGCGTCTGGTCCGGAGCGGCTGGGACCGTTCGGAAACAGGACACCGATCATCAAGGGTTTGGAGGCGGGGCTTGGCTCAACCACTTCCCTGGTGACCAGCGTCTGTGGATCCCAGGATGTGTTCGGCGTTGTTCGTGGTGATGGGTGGGAGGACATCTCCGCATGAGGTGGAGGTTCAGGGTCAGGTTTCCGGTCAAGGGAACGTCTCTGATCAGGCAGTTGACAGTTGCCGGTACCGTCGCTCTGGCTGCGGCCACGGTGCTGATGGTCGTGCTGGGCGTGATTGCGGACGCCACCTCGATTCTGGACCGGATAGGATGGTTAGGCCTCGTTTCGATCGCCGTGGCGGTGTTCGGTGTGAGTTGGCTGGCCGGGCAACTACGCGCGAAGGCAACGGACCGCAGCCGACCCCAGGTGATAAGCGCAGTCGTCGTTTTCGTCGTTGGCATAGTCGGCGTAGTCCTGTGCGGACAGCCTTTGCTGACACCGAAAGCTCCGGAGGCCGTCGTAGTGCCCTCGCCAACTCCGGGACCGCCGGACAGCCGTACCGCCAACAGTGGGCCGACATCTGGTGCTGGTAGAGCGGGGCCATCGGAGCCTCCGGTCGCTGCGGTGACGTCGTACGCGGCCATAGGCGGCCGGTCCGGTTGGGTGGTGCCCGACCGAGGTGACGATCCAATTCCCTACCGTTCACCTTCTGCCCCGCCTTCGGCCGAGGCCGTGTTCAGCAGCGGTGGCGAGCTCACCGTGACAGTGCAAGGCCTGGTCGGGAGGTCGGTGGTGCTTCAGTCGATGACGGTCGATGTCGTCCGCCGTTCCCCGGCAATGACCGGTGTGTTTCTGCCGGTCGGCGTCCAGGGAGGGGTGCCGCCCAGGAAGTTCCTGCTCAACCTCGATGCGACTGCGCCCAAGATTGTGCCGGAACCCGACACCGTCTCGTTTCCGTACAAGGTCAACGAAGTGGAACCGGAGCAATTCGTCATCACTCCCGAAGTCACAACAGGCGATATCGAGTGGCGGTTGCTCCTCAGGTGGACCTCCGGCTCTGACGAAGGGACGTTGGTGCTGCCCGAAGCCGGGAAGCCACCCTTCCGCACCACCGCGACCACTGCCGTACGGCCGTTCTGCTTCGACTTCAACCATCGGACGTGGAAGCCATCATGCTGAGAAGGCTGGTTATGCCCCTGGTGCTTGTGGTCGCGACATCCTGCGCCGCCGGTCCCGCACCATCTACACCACTCCAGACGACCTCACCATCCGCACCTCTGGCATCACCCACAGCGTCTGGACAACCGCAACCATTCGAGCCTCCGAAGTGGATCAAATCGCCGCCCAGCACGGCGATCACCGCTAAGTCGGGGCAACAGCTGGCGGGATGGGACGGTGGCGTTCTCCTAGTCAGCAGCTCCTGGGATGGACCCTTCACGGTCTTCACGTCCAAGGACGGCAATGACTGGCGCTCTGCGGCACCGGAAGGCGTAATGCACCCCACCTCGTGTTGTAGTCGCGAGGCAACGGGGTACGGCGCAGCTGGCTATCTCCTCGGCTGGAACTCCCGAGGACTTACCGTGTGGCGCACCGAAGACGGCGCACGGTGGGAAGCGATCCCGCTGGAACTCGGTGACCTCAAGGTCAAATTGTGGCTGGACCTCGACGTCACGATCACGGCGGGACCGCGGGGTGTGCTCGTCGTCGGCAACTACAACAACGGCGTCTATGTCTGGCACTCGGCTGACGGCCGGTCCTTTGGGGCCATGGTGCGAGTCCCCAAGCCAGCCAATGAGTTGCCCTTTCGTGCTGAAGCGTCGGCGACCCCGAACGGCTTCCTCCTCGGCATGAACGACAACAGCGGGACGATGCTGCTCTCGTCTGAAGATGGCGTGCACTGGCAGAACATCAGCGCAGGGCTTCCAAAGATCAACGGCATCGATCACGTAAGCGGCAACGCATCGACCTTGGTGCTGTTCACCTACTACCCGCAACCTGACCAACCGCACGGAAAACCACGGGCCTGGCACCGACGTGACGGCACATGGCAGCCCGCCACGATAGACCCAGGTCGGCTCCCCGACGCCGGCGTGGTTCCGGCCGACGAGCTACGTGTCAACGCGGTACACAACTGGGGTACTGGATACATTGCTGTCGGCAACACGTTCGGTGGCGACGGTCGGGAGACCGCCGGGTTGGTCTGGTATTCAGCCGATGGCTCCGCGTGGACCCGGATGCCGGTCCGTGACAACGGTTTCGATACCGCCTCGGAACTCAACGATGTCGCGGTCAGCCAGGAAAAAGCAGTGCTGGTGGGCTACCCGTCAGACAGCTCGGCCAAACTTCTGACCTGGCAAGCCAAAGCCCCTTCGCTGCCGAATCGCTAACCGCGGACATCACTCTCGGCCAGGACGGCATCAAGGCCGGCGCGTTCCCCGCCGACGTCCTCGACCGTGCCTCACTGACGGATGCCCTGGACGGTGTGAAGGCCCGCTTCGGCGGCATCGACGTACTGGAGTACTCGCCGGCCCCGCATTCCCCGGTACCCGGCTTCACCATGGCCGCTTCCTCGGAGGTCACGGTGGAGAACCTGCAGCCGCAGGTCGAGTACAGCTTCTACGGCGCCGTCGCCGCGGCCCAGGCCATACTGCCCGCCATGCGGGAGGCCGACGCCGGGACGCGTGTGCGCGGCCTTCTGCGGTTGTCCGGAACCGTGAGGTGGCGAACGGTCGCGGGTCTGTGTGTCACCGTGCGCAGTTGTGTGTTCGCGTACAACATCCCGCACGCGTCGCAGAAAACGCTTCAGTGCCCGGGCCGACCTGCTTTCGGAGCCACTGCGCGATCCGCTCTTGCCGAGGCGACAGGGCTTCGGCGGGCGCCATCGGATTCACCAACGTCATCGGATCTCCGTCCGGTGGTTGCCCGAAGGAGCATCACAGTGCCGGCTGTACCCAAGGTGAACGAGCCAGGCCCGGGATCCGCCGGTTGGTCCGGGCGGGCGCCAAAATGCCTTCGTGGATTCGCCCGTTAGGACGCCCGGCTGGAGCAGTCCCCGGCGGTGAAGCGAAATGGGGTCACGGCCTGCTCCAGGTTTGCTCCAGGTACCAGCCGGTAGCTGAAGTTGTTCTTGATAAAACTCAAGATCTGGCACAACGAAAAAACCGCCCTACCTGGATCTTTCGACCCGGCGGGCGGTGTTTCGTCAGGGTGGAGCTAAGGGGACTCGAACCCCTGACCCCCTCACTGCCAGTGAGGGTCGATCATGGCGCTGACCTGCAACGATAGAGAATCGCCTAGTGAAATGATGCGCTTCGGTGCTGTTGCTTGCAACCGTGTGTTGTTCAGAGCAGTTGTAACAGGGGGTTTGCCCCAGCTATGCCCCAGTAAAATTGGTGAGAGGACTGCGGTGCCCTCGTTTCGAACATGTGGCGCATCTGCAGCCAACGGGAGTTCGATGCAGCCGATCAGGATCAGCCGGGGCCGTGTAGTCCGGCCGGACGAGCGTCATGATCGGCTTTGTGAAGGGGGCCTCCCGCATTGAGGCCGCTAAGGGCAGCTCGTGGGACGCACGCTGTGCGTTGGCCGCAGACGTCGTCGCATGGTCATCTCATACCGATACCACCAACAAAGGGGTCGGCTGCTTTCGTGAACGAGGTGCCAGCCGAAGGTGACCGACGCACACCCAGCCTTCGCGAAATCGAGAGCAGACTGCTGGGCTGGAAGACGTTCGGATCCTCGGTGCCGGTGCCCCACCCGCGGTCGGTGAAGGTGTTCACGCCGAAGTGGATGAACGCCATCCGCTCCAGTCGCTGCCAGGCCAGCTGCCGCGGAGAGGGTACGACGTTCGCCGCGTTCGCGATGATCGTGGCGGGCGAGTCGGTCGCCGCCACGGGATGACCGGCGCCGGATTCGCCGCGAATGCGGTACCCGTGGTGAGCGCGGCCACGGCGAGGCACACCACCGCCAGCACGGCCTCGGCGAGAGCTTCGTCGGTGGTGTCGGCAACGACGGGCGTGAAGCCTTCGCCGAGTTCTCCCTGACCCTCGCGCAGGGTGTCGGCGTCGCGGGCGATACTGACGACGTGGGTGCCCGCGGCGACGAGCGCGGCGGCGATTGCGCGCCCGAGGCCGCGGCTGGCGCCGGTGACGACGGCGGTCTGGATGGGACTCAGCGGCTGCTGAACCCGGCGGTATGAGACGAGGGCGCGGCGATGGCCGAGATCCGGCGGTCGCGGTCTCCGGGCCGGTGCTTGCGCAGCGGGGCTGTGCAGGCGGTCAGCTCGTCCCGCAATCGTCCGGGGCGGCGGTCGCCGACTGGAGCAGGGCGATGGCGATAGGGCGGTGGGTGCGCAGTGCGGTCCAGCAGGCCGTGACGTGCTCGCGGATCGGGTCGTCGCCGGCCGGGCATCGCTGTCCCGGCGAGTTCGCTGCGCAGGACGGCGAGGAAGCCGACGGCGCGGCAGGCCGCGGCGGCAATGTCGATGATCTTGGTGTCGAGGTAGCCGCGTTCACCGAACAGTCGCTTCGCCGCGGCCAGCAGCTCGGTACGGGGTCCGGCTCCTGTGTTCGTTCCGCGTGCTCATCGGCCCGCGAGGTGGGGGAGCAGCCGGGCCGAGGATTCGTGGAGCTCGTCTCGCACGGTGTCGAGGTCGACGTCGAGGAGGGGTGTGGTCGCGTTTGCGCCAGTGCCGGCGATTATAACCGCTTCGATGTCGCCGGCGGTGGCGTGCAAGGCTGCGGCGACCGGGTTTCAGCCCCGGTGCGTCGATGACGATGAGGTCGGCCTTCCAGGGGCTAGCCGCCGGCGGTGATCTCGGTGGCTTGTCGAGGGCGCCCGGGCACTCGGCCTCGCCGACCGTATCGGCCGACTCGACGCCGCCTGCAAGTCACGATGAGCTGATGACCGCCGCGACCTCCGGGCACCGCAGGTAAGACGCGACCGTGTGGAAGTCGTTCTTGCCGATGACCACGTCCACATCCCGCTCCACACCGACGAAGTAACCCGACAGCCCGGTCCGCGGGATCGCGACGATGTCACCGACGTCCGCGATGTTCACCCAGCGCCGGACCCGCGGCGGCTTCGACGCGCGGTCCGGCAGGAGACGCGGGAACACGACACTCGGCATGGCGAGCGGGCTGCCCAGCGTGACGAGCAGGTCGACGTCGTGATCCTGGTGCGCCCACAGCGTTTCGTACGCCACGACGCTGCCGAGCGAGTGCGCGACAACGACATCGGGCCGGTGCGCACCGATCGCCTCGGCGACGGTCTGCCGGGCGGCGAGACGGCGTGGCGAGTCCGGCTTGCGCAGGTAGGTGTGCACCTCGCGGCAGAACGCCATCGCCAGCAGCCGCACCGCCTCGCCGAAGTGCCGGGTGAGCCAGTCCGCGGCCGCCCGCACACCCGCCGTCCGCTCCCCGTGCGCGAAGGCGGGCTGCCCACGCAACTGGTCGACCCACGCGACGAACATCTCCTGCGCCTCGGGTTCCAGGTGACCGTCCCCGTGGCTGGTGCCGCGGCGGAGGTGATGCGCGTAGTAGGACACCAGGAGGTCGACGCCGGGCAGGTTCGCCCGCCACCGCTCGGTCAACGCGGCCGCCGCGTCCGACGGGGAGCCGGACTCGTAGTTGCCGATCCCGTGCACACCAACGACTCGCCTCATTCACTCGCTCCAGTACTCGAACGCGATCAGCTCGCCACCCGCGTGAACTAGGAGGCGATTGCTCTTCTGCCACATGGTGATCTGCCACACGGGCCGGCCGACTGGGATCGTGTGGGTCAACGAGCGCGTCACGAGGTCCCACACCCGCACCGTCCCGTCCGTGCCACCGGTGAACACGACCGACCGCCCCTGGAGGTAGGCACCTGTGGCGACCGTGCACCCCTGGTGGCGGCCGAGCTGAGTCCAACTCGGTGTGCCCTCGGAAAGCCCCTTCAACAGGACCAGGTTGGTGTCCTGGTTGGTCACCACGACAACGAGGCCCTCCGGCGCGACGACATGAGCGGACAAGGTGTTCGGCGGCCGGAGCCAGTTACGGCTCACCTCGAGCACGCGGTTGTCTGAGTAACCGGCCCACAACCAGCAACTCGCATCCGCGGACTCGACCAGCACGCTCGGGGCGCCCCCGATCACCGTGCCGGCTATCCCCGTCACCGGTCCCGGCACAGTGAAGTGACGAGTTAGCCTGCCGTCCTCGGGCTCGACGAACCACACGGAACCGTCACCCCAGCCGACGGCCACCTCCTCGTCGACCGATCCGACGGCGGTGACGAGGTTCGGCCGCTCGTCGGGCGCACCGAGCAGCTCTGCCGGTCCGATCACCGCGAGTTCGCCTCCGACCTCGACGATCGCGTCTTCGTCGGCCGCGATCCGCAGCAGCACACCAGCGCACGGAGACGGCATCTCGGTGTCCACCTTGTCCGTCGATACCTCCAACAACGGCTCATCCACCTCGACGCGATCACCGACCTGCTTCAGCCACCGCATCACAACGCCTTCCGTGACAGTTTCCCCCAAAGAGTCCAAGCGCATAATGCTCGGCGACGACAGCACCGCGGGCGTCACCACATCGCGGATCTGGGCGTAGACCTCGACGTTTTCGGCGATCGCGCAGAGCTGCCCGCCGACAGGCACCTCCTTGCCCTCGCCCACGAGGATCCGCGCCACTACCCCGGCCATGGCGGACGGGATCTCGACGTCCACCTTGTCCGTCGATACCTCCAGCAACGGCTCATCCACCTCGACGCGATCACCGACCTGCTTCAACCACCGCGTCACCGTGCCCTCGGTGGTCTGCTCGCCCAGCTCCGGCAAGGTGACAGGCTTGAAGTTCGTGTGCTCGGGCGTCGGCTGCTCCGGGCCGGGATCGCCCAGCACCCACCTCGGCCGCCACACCAGCCCCGCCTGGTCGGCGGCGTGTTGGGCCAACTGCAGTAGGCCGGCCCGCACGGCGATCAGGGCCGCGTCCTCCGGAGAGGCGCCTTCGGCCACCAGCCGCCCCAGGAATGCCAGCTCGTACGAGGCCCGGGACTCGTCGGCGTTCTCCGCGAACCGCTGAAAGGTGGGGTGCAGCAACAGCGCGAAGTCACGTTCGATCTCGGCCAGCCGGCCGGCGACCTGCGCGTGGTCGGCGACGAACCGGAAGACGTAAGGCTCCGCCGCGTCCCAGCAGCGGTGACTGGCCGACCCGAGTGGAGCGATCAGCGCGTCGAAGTACTCCCCCGCCTGGGGAAAGGGATCGAGCGCCAGTGCCTCCGCGAGCCCCTGGTGGAACAGGCGGTAGAGGTTGCTGCGGTCGGTGTCCATGCCCTGCCGCAGGTAGAAGCTGGCGTCGTGCAGGGCGCCGCGGATGTCGGCGACGGTCGGCGGCGGCTGGTGCGGCGCGAAGACCCGCGCCACGCGCATGAGGACGGAGACCGGCATGCCGGCGCCCTGGGCGTAGGCGAGCGCGGTCATCACGGGACGCAGCCAGGGCCGGCCTGCCTGCATCTCCAGGTCCAGCTCGAGGATGTCCCCCAGCTCCACACGTACCTTGGCGCCGAGCTGGGCGGCCACCTCCGGGTCGGTCAGCGGCTCGTCCTTGTGCTTGTGGATCACATGACGGGTGTAGAGGCCGGCCATCAGGTACGGCCCCCACGGCCGCTCGGCGTCGCCGACCGGCACGAGGCGTTCGGCGACGTTGTGCGCGAACGGCCCGATCACCGCGGCCGCCGCGGCCGTGCAGTAATCCTGGACGCTGCGCATGAGCTTGATGACGTAGTGGAGGATCTCTTCGCGCAGCGCGGTGTGGTCGACGTCGTCGAGATCCACCACGCGGGCGTCGGCGAACAGCGATTCGAAGACGTCGTAGGGCCGCGTGCCGACCAGCAGCCGCACCGGCTCGCCCGGCTCGTCGCGGGAGACGAGCGGCAGAAGCAACTCGTTCGTGATCCGCACGGGGTTGTCGGCCTCGTCAAGCGCGTCGAGCACGATAACCGGTCTGCGTTGCCGCTGCCGCAACACCGTGATGACGTCCTCCGTGGACAGTGCCTCGGGCAGGTTGTACTGGCGGGCGATCGACGCGACGATGGTGGATACGCCACGTTGCCGTGCGTGCACAGCGGCCAGGTCGGGGTTGCGCATCGGCGCCTGCGCGACCTGCCGCCAGATTGGTTTGGTCGGCTCCCGCAGGTCCGGGCTGGCCGCGCAGACGAGCACCCCGAGCAGTGCGGACTTGCCGGCGCCGGGACTGCCGGTGACGATCAGCAGCGGTTCGTCGCCGTCGGACAGCCACGGCGCCACGTCCCGCAGCTGCTCCTCCCGACCGGTGAAGCAGCCGACCAGTGTGGTGCCGTCGGTGAGCCTGCCGAGCCCGGTCGCGCGCTCGAGGAAGTGCCGCACGTCTAGTCCCTCGTCGAGATCGTCGAGGAACGGCAGCACGCCGGGGTCGATGCCGGCGCGTAGCCGGGGCCGCGCACCGGCGTCGAAACCGCGGTTGGGGAAGAACGGCGGGTCGTCGTCGGCGCTGATATCCAGCATCGTCGCGGTGACGTGCTGCTCGTAGGCGTCGTCGGCCTGGACGAGCCGCTCGACCTCGTGTCGGATCGCCCTGGCCACGATGGGCAGCGGAATGTGCGCGAGGCCGCTGTGCACGTCCAACTCGCCGCGGTCGATCGCCTCGAGGACGTTGACCACGGCCTGGCTGAACCGGCCGTCAAACGTCGGCGCGCCCGGCCGGCCGCCGGCGATCACCCAGCCGCGGAACGGCGTCTCTAGCTGCTGTAGCCACGGCAGCCGCGCGACCGTGCCCGCGAAGCACAGGTCGAGCAGGAAAAGGGTGCGAGGCCGCCCGGCCGCCTCCTGCATGGTGAGCCAGTGCCCGATGCTCGCGCCGTCCGCGACCGCGCAGTCACACCCGAGCGCGAAGACGGTCGAGTCGCCGGCGCCCGCACGGCCGTGGGTAGTCAGGTGCACGATCGCGAGGTCGTCGGGCCCGCCCGACGCGAGGAACCCGGTCACACCGGCGCCGAGCTCCGCACTGGAGGCATTCTGGTCCACGACGTGTTCGACCTGGTAGCCGAACCGGGACAGGAGAGCACCAACCCGGTCGGCCAGCTCCGGCGCGTAGCCGAGGCTCTCGTGCCCGTCGAACTGGGCGAGTCCGATCACCGTGGCGCGTTGTGCGGGCACCTCTGCGCTGTCCTCTCGCTCTCGACTCCGTGGCTGGTTCATCGATCAACGGTCGGGGGCTCGTTACGTTTCGGCGCTAACGATTCGCGTCGAGGCCGTCCCGCACGCGTTCGCGCAGCGATCGCGACGAACGTCGGCGTGGACCGCAGTGCAGCGGTTGCGCGTCGACCTGGTTGCCTCGCCAAACGCAGATTCTGTCGTAGCGGGCGTTAAGTCCTGAGCCGGTGCGGAGCTGTGACGATTTGAGCATCTGACGACGCTGTGTAACGCCAGAAGCTGACTACGTATTTAGTAGCCTAATTTTCAGATCTTTTTAAAATTCGGTGCGACCAGGGCGGCCAGGGCGGCTCCTGTGACCATGCTTACGAGCTGGAAGAGGTTGGGTGGCTCGTGGAAGCCTGCACACGCCGCCGCGATCGCGACGAACGCTCCGATGATCGCAGGCGCGAACGGCCGAGCAATCGCGTTGGCTCGGATCAATCGTCTGCCCACACCCCAATTCTGCGATAGAAGGCGTTCAGCACGATAAAGCACTGGAAGCGGGTCTTCGACGTCGACTGACCTTGTAGGTGCGGCCCTGCGCTGTTCGGAGCCGCACGAAACTTGACGGTAGATCTTGGTACGTTTGGGGTACTGAGCGATCATGACTGTCGCGTCGTTCGTACTATCGGCTGTTGCCCTCCTGGTGTCGGGTTCAGCGTTCGGCTGGCAGGTTCTCTCCTGGTTCCTATCCGGTGGGCGCGTGAAGGTAAACCTCCTTCAAGGCGCTGTGGGTCGCGAAGGGATGTTGATCGCACCCAGGATGACAGCCGAAACGATGGGACAGCTTCGCCGCCAAGGGTACGAGGACCCCGCTGTCATCGTTGAGGTACACAACGCGGGACGTCTACCCGTCTACGTGCAGCAGTGGAAGCTCTCGACTGATCAGACCGACTACCTTCCTACAGGTGGCTTCCTCCACGGTCCGCCCCTTCCTCACAAGATCGAGGCCGGGGAACGAGTGTCCTGGGCACTGCACGGCTGGCAGGTTGATCAGCTTATTGCTGCGACACGGCTACTGGCGTCCAACGACGAGTTGCCGGAGATCGTGGCCGATGTAACTCTCGCGTCGGGCGTGACGAAGCAGGGGCGTGGTCGTATCGATCTACGTGGAGCCCTCGGGCAACGCGACCGAGGAGACGCCGATGAACCGCCACGCTAGATACACTGCGTAAGTAGTGGACGACAACCAATCGCAGAGCTCGATCAGGGTAGGCTGCAGGACGGCTTGCCGAACTGATGATTGAGGTCTTCTGCGAGCTGCCGAGCCGTGTCCCGCAGAGCAGCAAAATCGCTGTCCGCGGCGAACGTGGCCTCCACCGCGGCAGGCGCCCGTACGGGCGCAGAACCACCGACGCGCTCAAGGAGGCTGCTTCCCGGAGCCGCCCGCTCGGCGGCGATGAGGTGCCGCTGAGGCGTTGATCCGCCTGTAAGCAGGCCGGCACGCGCCACGATCGTGCCAGTGCCACCCAGCTCGCGAATATGCGACGAGGCCAGGGCAACGCCCGCGCTAACCAGCAGGTCCATCGCCCTGACCGGCACCCAGTGCACGTCAGGGTCCTCCACGGCGTAGAGGTTCGACCTGCGAATGGTGCCGGTCAGTTCAACCGCGAAAGCGATCCCGCCGTTGTGATGTAACTCCACCAAAGGCCACTCGGCCGACACCTGGAGATTGGCCTCGGCGCGATAGGAGCGGAACCGCCATCGCCGCAGTCCAATACGAGGGTTCGCCACCACCCCGTCGGGAAGCCCAAGCAGCTCCTGGAACCACGAAGCCTCACCGGCGATCTCCTCGGCCAGAGGCATGGCATCAAGGATCGCCCTGGTGGCGCTCCAAGGATCAGGCCTCGTTACGGTTTTGATACTGCGAACGGAGCTCGCGATGCGCCACCTCGACACAGCTACGACTGCACAAGTGGGTGTCGACCGGGTTTCCCTCGCCGATCGTGAAGAACTCGGCTGGCTGTTCCGCGGACAGCCGATCGACGACTACGGTATCGACGCGCAGGTGGAGATCGTCGAGGCCGGTGAAGTCGTCCCCCGGCTGCTGGCGCTCCAGATCAAATCGGGTGCGAGCTTCTTCTCGGAGCCGAGTCCGGACGGCGGCTGGTGGTTCCGGCCGAACGCCGAGCACGTCCGCTACTGGACAAACCACGTCCTTCCCGTCGTGGTTCTACTGGTCAACCCGGAAACGAAGCGCTGTCACTGGCGGGTCATCACGCCGGAGAGCCTCGAACGCAGCTCGCGAGGTGGTTGGAAGGTGCGTATCCCCGAAGACCAGGTCATCGACGAGTCTGCTCGGATTCCGTGGCGGAAGCTGGCCGAAGGTGACCAGTCGGTAGCCCGCATGCGCGAACTACGCCTGGCGGCTCCCTGGATGCGGTTGCTTGAGTCCGGATGTCAGCTCGTTGTCGACGACAGCACGGGAACACCTGTTCGTACGCGGTCGTAGTAATGCCGTTCGACGTAGGGTCCTGCCAGTCGTAGGTCGTATAGAGTGCCGCGAGTGCCGCCGGAGGACTCAATCCCAAGCTTCGCCGCTCACTCGGGCTCTGAGGTCACGGTGACGGCGACAGCTTCGGAGTTCCTTCGCGAATGGGTGCTGCCTACCCGCTCGGACGACCTCGACGGTCTCGCGGCTGTCGCACAGCTCGATGATGCGGGCGCCAACACGTTTGACTTGTACCAATGGCAGGCTGGCATGGCCGCCGCAGACGGGCTCGCGCTATACCGCGACGCGCTCGATGGGCAAGGTGTTCTCGACCCCGACTGTGACGACTACGTCTTGTGCGAGTGGCACGAAGACTGGGTTGTAGGCAGCGGTGATCTCATGGAACTTGTTTCGGGCAAACATCGAAGCGCAGATGTCGGCGCGTACACCACGGTCAACACGTTGGCCGACGATGGCGGGTTGGCTCACTTGTTCAACCGGTGGTTCGCCCTGGGGCAGAAACCCATGTGCCGCCTTGTGACGACAGGCGGTCTCAAAGCGGGGGTCGCGCGCGAGCTGAAGAAACTGGCATCTCGGCTACGGACGTCCGAGATCGATACGCAAGAGCTGGCGTTCACGCCGGATGAGGCAACGGTTATCAAGCAGCTACGCACGGCGATCATGACTCACGACAAAGCCACGGCTAAACGCTGGAAGGGCACCACGACACCTCCCGGGGTTTCGGAAGCGGACCAAGATCGCGAGGTCGTAGCTTTTCTGGCTTCCTTGACCATCGTCACCGTTGAAGTGAGCCAAGGGGTGATCGGCGATGCTGCGCCCACCAAGTACGTCAAACCTGTTCTGGAGAGGATGGGGCACGACGTAGCTGACTGCGTGGCGGTGTGGAAGGCGGTGTGGGGACTGTTCCGCCAGCGGATGCACTCGCGCGGGGAGACGACCCATGGAGATCTTCCCTTGGTGCTGCAGCGGGACCGTAGCGGAGGTCCGGATCCGGATGTGCGGCGGCGAATTGCTCGCCGATTGGTCACGTTGGCGGACATTCAGACCGCGATCGCGACCGCCCTCGCCATCCCCAGCGCTTATCGACCTCTGCCTCCTGTGCCTGCCATCTCCCGGGTCGAGATCAAGATGACCGAGGGTGGGTGCTCCTCGAACGCGGTCAGCCGGGCCACTGCTCTGCGGATCGAGTACGAGGAGTATTGGCGTGAACAGGAGAGCAGCGATCCAGGGGCCCGGGCGGCGCGCAGAAACCTAGAGCGGCTGCTGCGTCGGGTCGGCGACCGCACGATGGGAGATTCCGACCGTTCCGGTCACGAGTTGTGGGCCGCCGTGGACGACAAGCTGGTTGAGCTGCAGGAGGCAGGCAAGCTTCCAGCAGGTGTGGACAGTGAGATCGCCCTGGGCGGGCTCTGCGACCTGTCGAACCGGTGCCAGATCTGGTTTGGCCCGAAGTTCGACGTCGATGCCGTCATCGCCAACCGTCGTTCAGCGGAGGTGACGCAACCGTGATCGATCTGGAGAAGTCCGAACTGGCGTTACTCCGCGAAGATCTCGCGTACCACCAGGCGAGGGTCCTGTTGCTGGTCGCGGCGGTGGCCGGCGCGGAGGGGCATAGCAAGAAGCTCGACGGTTTGACCAAACTAGCCAAGCTCGACTTCCTGGTGCGATACCCGGCGCTCGGTCCCATTGTGCTCGACGAACTAGATCAGACCGATCCGCGCCTACATCTTCCCTCGGACCCCGAAGCCTCCCCGACCGACGTGGAAGCGCCCATGATCAGGTACAAGTACGGGCCTTGGGACGACCGCTACTACGCCATCCTCGGTGCACTGATCGGCCGAGGTCTGCTGCGCTACGTCAAGGCCCGGAAAGGCAGCATTGCAGTCGCTCCCACTGCCGCAGGTCGAAGGGCAGCACAGCGCCTCGCAGGCAGCGGCGAGTGGGTCGGCGTCGCGGAGCGCAGCGCTGCCATCGCGGAGGCCTCGTCCGGATTGACCGGCCACGACCTCAAAGAACGGATCTACGACCGATTGGCTGACTTGATGGACCGCCCACACCGGCAGGAGATCCGGTGACGACACGCTTCCGACTCGACCTGGTCCGCCTCGACACCACCGAGGGCGAGGTCGAGTACGGCTTCCCTTCGGACCTGACCGTGCTCGCAGGCCCCACCGGGGTCGGGAAAACCACCCTGCTCGAACTGATCAAGTTCGGGTTCGGCCTCGACTCCACGCTGGCGCCGGTCGCCGTGGAGCACATCAACTCGATGACCCTCCATGTCCAAATCGGTGACGCGCGACTTCAGCTTGCCCGCAGCCTCGACCGCGCCAAACAGCGCACGGTCCGCGTCACCGACCTGATCGCTCAAGATCGCCTGCCCGACCACAGTGTCAGCCTTGACGCCGAGTATTCACTGAACTCGCTGCTGATGAAGTCGTTGGGCTTACGTGACGACCTTCGCGCCAGTGTCGAAAAAGGCAAGAAAGCGGGAAACCGCGTCACGTTCGCCGACATCCTGACGTATCTCTACATCCCGCAGCGGCAGATCAACGTCGACATCGCCTACAGTCAAGACACCTTTCGGAACATCAAACGCCGCACAGTCTTCGAGCTCCTCTTCGGACTTACCGAAGCTGCGATACTCGACTTGCGTGCCCAAGTCAATACGCTTACCAGCGAGATCGCCGCAGCTGAGGCGCGGTACGCCGCTGTCGTCGATTTCTTGCGGGAGAGCGGCACCAGGCAGCGAGAGGAAGCCGAGAGCCAACTCCGCGCCGCCGAGGCGAGCGAAGGCGCAGCGCAACAGCGCCTTGACCAGCTTCGAGACGAACTGGACCCGGTGATCGACAGCAACACTCGCGCCCTACGGGACTTGCTCGCCGACGCTGAGCGCGGCTCCGCGGACCTCGCTGCGACCATCGCCGACATCAACCGCCGGCAGTCTCAGCTCGCCGCCGAACGCCGACGGGTCGAAGCCGACCTGGACAGGCTAGGCCGGATGCGCGAGGCAAACCTTGTTCTCGCCAATATCGAGTTTCAGGTATGCCCACGGTGCATGCAATCGCTGGAAAAGCGAGAGATCCCCGCAGGTGCCTGCAGGGTGTGTCTCCAGCCTGACCCGGTCAGCAACGACACCTCCGACGACCAGTACGAGACGAGGCAGTTGCGAGACCAGATTCAGGAGATGAGCGAGCAAATCGTCGCCCTGAGCAGCCAGAAGGCAGCAGTCGAGCACGCTGCGGCTGAGAAGAAACGTTTGATCGACCTGCTTAACGGCAGGATCGAGCAGCGGACCGCCGAACGTATCAGCCCTCGCCTGCAAGCGTTCAGTGATGCCGCACAGGCGTTGGCAAGCGCACGCAGCGAGCAAGAGCGTTGGGAAGCCATCCTCCGCCAGTGGGACGTAGTGGCCGACCTTCATCGACACGTGCGTACCCTCAGCTCCCAGCGAGCACAGTTGGAAGCCGACATCAACCTGGCGCAGCAGGCACTGAACGAGCGTCGCGCCGAGATCATCGACGCGCTCAGCGAAGAATTCGAGGCCACCGTTCGAGCGATCGGAATCCCCGGTGTCAAATCTGCGGCTATCGATCCCAAGAATTATCTACCAGTCATCAACGGCAACGTGTTCTCGAAGAAGAATCAGTTGGCCGGTGGACTGACAACTGCCACCCAAATCGCCTATTGGAGCTCGCTTGTCGCGGTCGCGCTGCGCACGCCCGACAGCCTCTATCCGCTTTTCCTCTTGATCGACAGCCCGCGTATGGCGCTCAACACAGCCACTGAGCTCACCGAGGCGATGTACCGACGGCTCACCACCCTCGTTGGCACGTTGCCTGGTCGACTCCAGGTAATTATCGCGGACAACGAGTTGCCCAAGGAGTATCGGGCCAGCTACGCGCAGATCAACTTCACATACGCTCACCCGACGGTCTCGACCGTCTCGCACCCCGGTCGCGACGCAGTTCAGACCATTGAGGAAGCAGTTGGCGTTTGACGGGGAGCGAGGTGTCTCCACGGTATAGAGGCACTCCGCTCCCCGCCTCAGCCGCGGTGTTCAGCTGACGGAGTACCACCCGTGCTTGCCGACGTCGTGCGCGTAGTCTCAGGCGCCGCCGTCGCAGGTACCGCCGCCGTAGCGGCGTAGCACGACAGGGTCGGCCGGTTGACCGACCTCGACTAATACGACCATGTCCAGCAGTGCCACGCCTTGTCGGGTCGTTGATGGCGCACATCTCCCAGGTTTGGTGCCGCTCGGCGCAGATCGCCGTGTGCGGGCACCGGTCGTAGCCGTGAAAGACGGGTTTCTTGGTGCCCGGCCAGAGCGGGACGATGTACCAGCCGCGCGCCACGCAAGCCAGCGCGGCGGCCAGGAATGGGTTGTCTGCGGTCGTAGTCGTAGTGCGGCAAGAGCAGCCAGGTGAGGCTGGCGGAGGCGAACGGCGCCGCGGGGAGTTCCACCTCACCAAGGCGGCGGCCTGAGCCGGAGCAGTGCCGCCGGAGCGCTTCCCGAGCGGTGCGGGTCACCGCTCGACGGCCCGACGGAGCGGTGGTCGGTCATGGCGCGGCCAGGACTGTAAGCCGGTCGCGGGCGCGCCGGAACCGGGCCGCCAGATCGCGCCGACCGTGTGAGATCAGGCCGTCCAAATCCGCGTTTTCCCGGTCGAGGACGCGGCGTAGTAGCACCGCCCGGCCCTGCTCCAATGCGGCGACCGCGTCGGTGGGCCGCCCGGCTCGGGTATGGACGTATCCGGCATCTTGATAGAGCGTGGCAGCCTGCCGTAGGGCCGTCTCGGTGCTGTCGCGACGGAGCTGACGTTCCACGCGTTGCACGTCGGCCGCCAGCGCCATCCGGTATGCTTCGCTGGCTTCGGCCCAGCGGTGCTCCCTGGCTTCCCACGCTCCCCATGCGGCAGCGGCACGCACCGCCCAGCGCAGGTCGACGGTGACACCGATGGTCGTGGCGCGGCGCAAGGCTTCGACACCGCCCTCCCGATCACCGGGACGACCGTCGCGTTGGTATCGGTGCTTGAGGCTAATGCCGAGGTTGTTCAGCCGCATTGGCAGATACGGCGATGCAGGCGGCGTCTCGGCAGAGACGTCTGAGAAGATGGCGACGGCGCGGTCGAGGGCGTCGGCGTCGCCGGTATCCAGGTACCAGTCGAGCAGGGCGGTACCGAGGTTGGTCAGGCACCGCGGTCGCTCCGGCGAGCCGGGCCGCAGTTCGTCGACGGCTTCGCGGTACCGCGCGATCGCCAGCTCCAGATCGGCCCGGTCGCGGCTAACGGTGTACCGGTCAGACAGGCCGTTGCCGAGGTTGTCCAGGTAGGTACCGTAATCGGGTGAGCCGGGGTTGGTCTGTTCCACCGCGCGTTCAAACGCCTCGATCGCCTTATCCAGGTCGGCCCGGTCGCGGGTGTGCTCGTACCGTGTGCGCAGCCGATTTCCGAGGTTGTTGAGCATTCCGGCCGCGGCGACCGCCTGCTCTCGGGTCGCTTCCACGGCCTGGCCCGACAGGTGAACGGACTCGTTGAGATCGTCGACGCTGCCGGTGCGTTCGTGCCGAGCGAGCAGGGCCGCGGCGTGGTTGTCGAGGTAGGTGGCGCGAGCTCCCGCGGTCGGGCTGACGAGTGACAAAGCGCGCTGATAGGCGATCACCGCCTTGTCCAGCCGGTCGACGTCGCCGGTGATGTCGTACTCCGCGGACCAAGCGTTCGCCAGCGACGCCAGATGCCGGGCCAGGGCTGGCGTGCCGGCCGGCGTCGCGGCCACCGCCGCTTCCAGCGCGCGCAAGGCCGCCGCTAGGTCTTGAGGGTCACCCTGAGCGCGGTAGCGCTCGTGCCGAACCGCTCCCAGGCTATGCTGGCGCATCGCCAACAGTAAGAACACGCCGGACGGATCGTCCGGCGGCGGGGTCAGCGCGACGCATTCGTCCAACGCTTTGATCGCCCGATCCAGGTCGCCTTCTTGACCATCGACTCCGTACCGCACGTCAAGGGCGTCACCCAGGCCGGACAGGAAGATCGCCCGGGCCGGCGCGGTGGGGGCCACCGACTCGACAGCGTCGACGAACATCGCGACCGCGTCGTGGAGGTCGGCGCGGGCTCCCAGCTGTTCGAAGCGTTCGAGCAGCCCTTGGGCCAGGTTGTATCGCCAGCCGGCGAGGGAGGGGCCAGGTGGGGCCAGCGCGACGGCGGTGCGGAAGGCGTCGATCGCTTCGCCGAGGTCCCGCAGTTCATTGCTGCGTTGGTACTGCGCATAGACCGCCTGGCCCAGCACGGACCACTGGCGTGCCTGCTCGGCCTGGTCAGCTTCCCCGCCCTCGTTGGCATGTTCGAAGGCCACCGGCGTGACCGCTTGGCGCGCCGCGGTCACCGTGCGGTCGAGCCAGTCGACGTCACCTGTGTTGTGAAAGCGGGCCAGCAGACTGGTCGAGAGGTTGGCCAGACGCATCGACCGGCCTGGTGAGTCCGGCGGGGTGGCGCGGAGCGCCTCGTCGAACCGGGCGACCGCCTCGTCGAGGTCGGCGACGTCGTTGCCGGCCCGGTACAGCTGCCACCCGACCTCACCGAGCCCGTCTAGGGCCGCCAACCGATCCCCTGATCCGGCCGACGGAGCATCGGCCGCCGCCTGGTAGGCCGCCCGGGCTCGGCGCAAATCTGCCGGGTCACCGTGGTCGCGATAGCGCGCCAGCAGCTCCTTGCCATACGCGATGGACCGCTCCGGTTCGCCTCTGGCCGCGCCGACCGTCATGCCTCACGATTCTCCGCCGAGGCCGGCGGATCGGCCACTGCCCCGGATCGGACACCCGCCCTTCTTGACATCCTGACGAAAGCTCGGCGTGGCTCGCACTCCTTGTCCGCGACCCGGGCACGTCCGCCCACCACGGCCGGTCGTGCACAGCACCCCGGGGAGGACGACGGCACGAAACAGGTCGGTAGAGCGGTGCGGCAACTGGTCTATCCACCCTAGTGTCTCCTGGTGGACGAATCGCAGATCCTCGTCGAAGCCCTCGCCACCGCGTGGTCGGACGAGCCTGGCCGCGAGTTGATCACCATAGAACCGGACCTGATCGACGCGCTGCGCGAACTGGACGGCTTCGAGCTGATACGCGGGATACGGGAGCTCGACGAGCGGGTGCAGGACGAGATCGAGTCGAGGTTGCTCACCGAGCGCGGCGTCGAGGCTCGCTGCGCAGTTCCTGAGCTGCGACGCAAGTAGCGTCGCCATCCTGTACGCCACAAACCGCGGCCGCAACGAGGCTTCGGACGGTCCTCGGTACGGCGCGACTCGGGACGGCGAGATGCGCTACGGCGTGGCCCAGGTCGCCATTCCCGACGACCACCGGATGGGCTGGCTGCCCCGCCCTCGCCGCTGGCGTCTGCGTTGGTATGGCCTCGCGGCGTTCTCTACGCCGTCCGCCGAACACGTGCGCCGGGACGTCCGGGAGGGGTTGGACGCGCTGAAGCGACGGAATGCCTTCAGGTCGACGGCGTCACCTTCATCAACTCGGCCAAGCAACTGGTCTCGGCATTGCCCTAGCCGCGAAACACGTCCCCGACAACCGAGCCCGACACTGCGCCTCGTTGGCGGCAACACTCCAAGACCCGCAGCTCAGACCAGGCACCCCACTGCTAACCCACTGCCGGCGCCACGCGCACCACATCGCCAGCCACGACCTGCCTATGCCAGCTCCTCAGCCCACCGAGGACGACCCGGTCTCCCTCGCCAGCTGGTACTGGCAGCAGACAACTCTCGGCTGTCGATCCGACCCCGAAGCCCTTCGCGAAGTGGGCGGACGCCTGCTCCGCAACAGCCTCCTCCACCTACCCGACCACCTCACTCCACCGAGGCCGCTCTGGTCCTGCGTGGCATCTAACGGGTCGTCACCACCGACGTGGACGCGCTGGCCCACTCACCCAACAACGTCGCGGCCATGCTCGGCGAGTTCGAAAACGCCATCCGGCAATGGCGCTACGACGGCGATGGCGCCGGAGCCGCGATGTGGCTCAACGCCTCCCGCAGTGACCTGTGCCCGCCGCCACACGATCGTGGCAAGTATCCTCAGCTGTGATGCGGCGGAGGAAGCTGGCGCGGCTCCTGGAACGATTCGCCGAGGCTCCGAGCTGGGATCGGTCTCGGCGCCTCTTGGCGCGCCACCCGGAACTCGCCGGTCAGGAGGCGGAAGAACTGCTCTCCGACCTCGTCACGGTCGCGCGCAGGGTCGGCGACCATGACACGGCCGATCACTACGACTACTACAGGGCGGTGCTGCGGCGTTGCCGCGAGATCGGGTCGGATCAGGTCTTCCTCGAACTGACTGCCGACGAGGACGACGATGAGCTGGTCGCACTGGCCAACGAGGCCGCGGCGGCGCTCCAACGGTACGAACGCGATGGCCACACCGGAGATCTCGACACCTCCATCGAGGTCGGCGAAGCGGTCGTCGACCGTGCCATCGCCGTTCCGACCCGGACCACCGCTCTCGCCAACCTCGGTCTCGCTCTGCTAGCGCGGGCCGATCGCCACGGCGCCGCGGACGATGTCCACCGCGCCGTCACCGTTCTGCGCGAAGCCGTCTCGCACACGCCCCCGGGTGTCCCCGAGCGGCTCTCGTACATGACTAATCTCGCCATCGCACTGCGCCAACACCACGCTCTCGGCAACGCCAACCCCGCCCCCAGCGCCACCGCCCCCACCCTCGGCAGCGCCACCCTCGTCCTCGGCGATGGCAACCCCGCCCCCGGCGGCGACTCTGTCTTCGGCGGTGGCTCCGTCCTTGACGGCGCGATTGGCCTGCTTGAACGGGTCGAGGCACAGATCGAGGCGACGGACGGTCGCCGGCTCGCCGTGCTGACCAATCTGGGCGGGGCACTCATCACGCGCTTCGAACGCCTCGGCGCACGGCTGGATCTCGAACGGGCCGTCACCGCCCTCAGCGAGGCGGCGGGAACAACGCCGGTCGACGAAGTCCAGCACCCGCGCGCGTTGGGCAATCTCTCTATCGCCTTGTCGGAACGTCATATCCGCACCGGTGATGACGACGACTTTCAAGGCGCGGTCGCGGCAGCCGGACGAGCCGTCGATCTCAGCCCCGGCTCCTCACCGGAACTACCGTCCCTGCTCGCTCATCTGGGCGGCCTGCTCGTTCTCAAGTACGACCGGTACGGCATCCCAGACGATCTCGACCAGGGAATCGCCAGGCTGAGGGAGGCGGGCGAGGCCACCCCACCCGATTCCCCCGAAGCGCCGTCGCGCGACTGTGACCTCGGAACCGCACTGCTCGGACGCTTCCAATACACCGGAGACCTGGCCGATCTGGACCTCGCCATCGCCGCCCACGAACGGGCGGTGGCGGCCCTGCCGCCCTCATCTCCGGAGCTTCCGCTATTCCTGGACCAGCTTGGCACCGGCCTGCGCGTTCGCGCCGTTCGTTACCGCACCGAAGCCGACGCGGCGCGGGCCGCCGAGGCGCACGACCGTGCTCTGGCGCTCACTGCGGACGACGCCCCCGACCGTGTCGCCCGGCTCAGCCATCTGGGAGGCGCGCTGCGGACGCTCGCCGAGTTGTCGGGGAATCCGCACATGCTGGAACAGGCGCTCGCCGCCTATCGCCAGGCCGTAGCGATCGTTCCCGACAGTTCTCCGTGGCGGCCCTCGGTGATGGCGAACCTCGGCAACGGCCTGCTCGACCACGCCTCGGTCGCGGACGACGCCGCGGAGCTCGACGAGGCCGTCCGCATGTTCCGGCAAGCGGTCGAGGCCACGCGCCATGACTCCCCTGAGCTCGTGGGCCACCTCTACAACCTGGCGCGTGCGCTCAGCACCTGCCACGAGTTGACACAAGAACCGGCGGATCTCACCGAGGCCATCGACATCTACCGGCGAACCTGCCGGCTCGCCCTGAACACGAAGACCGAAGTCCGGCTGATGGCCGGCAGGTCCTGGGGGCTATGGGCCAGCGAGAGAGAGGCCTACGGCGAAGCGGCCGAAGCATACGATCACGCGATCGAGGCGACCGAACATCTGGTCCGCGCTCAGATCACCCGGGATGGAGCCGAGACCTGGCTGGCAACGGTGACCGACGTGTCCATGGGGGCCGCGCACGCGCTGATGTCCCTGGGGAAGCCGGGTGAGGCGGCCGTCCGTCTGGAACGTGGACGGGCGCGTCTGCTTTCGATCGCACTCGAACGCGACCGGGCGGATCTGAGCCGCCTGGCCGCCGTACGTCCCGACCTGGCGGACCGCTACCGGCTGGCCGCCCACCAAGTACGTACTTTGGAATCGACCCTGGAGATCTGATGCCTGACTTCCGGCAGCTGGTGGAAGTGGCGCTCGCAGCGGACAAGGAGGCCGAGGAAACTGAACGAACATCCGCCTGCGATCGTGCCGTCACCGCATGGTCGGCCGTCGTGGATGAAATTCAGCGGATGCAAGTCGATACCGGCGAACGCGCGGACGCGTTGAGCCGGGCGGCGGGGGCGCTGCTGCGTCGCTTTCGCGTGACGCACGAACGTTCTGATGATCTGGCGACTGCGACGTCCTGGCTGAACGAGGGCGTCGAGGCGGCGGCGGACGCGCCGGAGCGGGCGATGTATCTCAGCAACCTCGGCACGGTCCTCCAGGAGCGTTACCTCGCGGACGGCTCTCCAGAGATGCTGGACGAGGCCGTTGAACGCTTCGAGAACGCGATCTCCTTGGCCGAAGACGACGATCCGGACCTGCCGATGTATCTCAACAATCTCGGCAACGCGCTCGCCGACCGCTGTGCCCGTGGCAGTGTCGAGGAATTGCCACGAGCGGTCGCGTTGGCGCATCAGGCCGTCGCCCTCCTACCTGAGGGATCGCCGGACGCCCCGCTCTACTTGAACAACCTCGGGAACGCCCTCGTCCAGTCGTTTGAGGTGTCGGGCGACCGCGACGATCTAGACGCCGCGGTGGCGGCTCTCCGAACGGCGGTGCAGCGGGCGGAACACGGCACCGACGACCATGCGATGTTCCTGGCGAACCTGGGCAACGCCCTCCAAACCCGAGCCATGGAGACCGGTCGGCCAGGTGACCTTAAGGCCGCGCTGAGCGCCTACCGCCGAGCCTCCCGCGCGACTCATAACGCATCGCCTGACCTGCCATCGCGCCTGGCAGGCCGGGCAGACGTCCTGCGCGAGCAATATGTGAGACGCGGGCGCATCGCCACACTCGACCATGCGATCGCCATCTACGAACGGGTCCTGGAGTCCGAACCCAACGCAAATGCGCTGCCCGCCCACTGGAACAACCTTGCCAACTGCCTCCGCGATCGGTACCTGGCGACGGGCCGCCGCGCGGATGTGGAACGTGCTGTCGATCTTTCCCGCCAAGCCGTCGCGAGAGCCGTTCCGGAAGGCAGTCCGTCCTGGAGGCGCTACATGGGCAACCTCGGCAGTGGCCTTCGCCTGCTCTACCTGCTGGACGGCCGCGAAAGCGACTTGGAAGAGGCGATCGTCTGCTGCAGGAGATCGCTGACAACCGACGCAGGCCGCGCGGCCACCCGAGCCCAGCGGCTCGGCAACCTGGCCAACGCACTCCACGACCGCTATACGCGGACCGGCGAATTGGCTGATCTCGAAGGAGCCATCGCCACGCAGCAGCAGGCGGCCCGCCTCGTTCCCGACGACAATGATGAACGGCCTCGCATCCTGGGCAACCTCGCAGCCATACTCGCCGAACGCCACGACGTCATCGGCGATCGCGCCGATCTCGACGAAGCGATCACCTACTCCCGCACCGCCGCTGAGGCGCCGAGTTCACCGAGCCGCGCCACATACCTGGACAATCTAGGGACCGTACTGACCGCCCGCTACCGCCTCAACCACGACGCCCACGCCCGTGACGCCGACGCCCGCGATCGTGACAGCGGTGACCTTGCTGAGGCTATGTCCGCGCAGCGGCGGGCGCTCTGGCTCACACCGCGCAACTCCGACGACCACGTCTCCAGGCTCAGTAACTACGGTGCCGGCCTTCTGGCACGGAACCGGACCCTGCTGGACGTCCTTCGCGCCGTTCACCACCTGCGTCGAGCGGTGCGGCGCGCGCACCCCGACGACCCGGACCTCCCTCGCTACCGCGCGAACCTCGCCAACGCATTGCGGCAACGCCATGCACGGCTATCGCGCCCCGCCGACCTGCGCGAAGCCGCGGAGATCTATCACCTCGCGTGCGAGAGCAGCCTCAAAAGCGCCACAGCGGTCGCGCTGTACGCCGCCCGCGACTGGTCCACGTGGGCGGATGCCCGCCGCTCCTGGTCCGAGTCGGCGTTGGCTCACGAGTTGGCGCTCCAAGCGATGGAACGCCTGTTCCGCGTGCAGATCGTCCGCGGGCACAGCGAGACCTGGCTCCGCGAGGCGGCCGGGCAAGCGGCGGCGGCGGGCTACGCACACGCCAAGATCGGCTCCCTCGCGGCCGCCGTGACCACGATCGAACGCGGCCGCGCGCTGCTCCTGTCCGACGCGCTGGACCGCGGCCGAGCCGATCTCCACCAGCTGGAGACCGGCGGCCATGTTGAGCTGGCCGAAAAGTACAGACGACTCGCGAGACAGGTGGGCCAAGCTCGGCAATAGCTGTACCCGATCGCCTCCGACCTGACCGTCAGATGTGTCGGTTCGCTCAGTTACAGTCTGCTTTGACGGATGATGACACGCCCGAGGTGCCGATTATGAGGAGCTCACGCCCGCGCGTCGGCCTCACGTTCTCTGGCGGTGGATTACGTGCGACCGCGTTCGGGCTCGGCGTCCTCCGGGCTCTGCATGAACGGGACGTCCTGCGCGACATCACCGTCGTGTCCGGCATCAGTGGCGGCAGCCTTCTCGTCGCCATGTGGGCATACGGCCCAGAGAGCTTCGATGGCTTCGAAACGAACGTCACCGATCTGCTGACCGCCGGTCTGCAAGGGGAGCTCCTCCGGCGTGCGTTCGCGCCGCGGGCCGTTCTGGCCGGCGTCGCCAGCCTCACCACGGCGGTCGCCGGGAGGCCGTTCGGCGGGCGGCGGACCAGCACACGCACCGAGGCCCTGGTCCAGGCCCTTGCCGCCCGACCGTTCGGGCGACGCAAGCTCGGCGACGTCACACATCCCGGCCTCGCGACCGTCATCTCGGCCACTGACCTGGCCACCGGCAACGCGGTCAGGTTCGGCAGCCGGGTGAGCTCGCTGTCCCCGGTCGGAGACATAGCGGACCCCATCCCCGTCGCCGACGCGGTCGCCGCGTCGGCGGCGTTCCCCGCCCTGCTCCCGCATCTGAAGCGCACCTACACCTTTTCCAGACGTGACGGCACGACGGAACGCCGGGCACTGCTGATGATCGACGGCGGGGTCTACGACAACCTCGGCCTCACCCCGCTGCTTCCGGGGCGGTCGGCCGCCCACACCAGCCATGTCTACGACGTTGACTACATCATCGCCGTGGACGCGGGGCAGGGCCGGACGATCCGCACCGCGCCGACCTTCATGGCAGGCCGGCTCAAGCGAAGCTTCGAGATCGCCTACAGCAAGGCCCAGGACGGGACCAGGGCACGGCTTCACCAGGCCGCTGAAGCGGGCACCATCCAGGGCTTCGTCAACCCGTACCTCGCGACCCGGGATGACCGTCTACCGCGTCTGGTCCCGGATCTGGTCCCACAGGAAGCGGTCGTGTCCTATCCGACGAACTTCGCCCGCATGACACCGCGGAACCTGCACCTGATCGCGACGCGCGGCAAACAGCTAACGCGAGTCCTCATCGATCACTATTGCCCCCGGCTCGGCTCGCCCTAGTCTCCTGTCCGTGCCGATTCGGGTGGGGGCCGGGTACTGCTGGGGCGATCCGGCTGCGGCCGTTGCAGTGCAGGGCGTAGGCAAGGCCCAGCAGGTTGTGATGCCGGTCGACGAAGTGCCGGGTCACGCGGAACGCGGCGTCCGCCACAGGGACGCCGTCGAGCAGGTCCTGGAAGAACTCCGTCGCCCAGGCCGCGGCGAAGACGGCGGGGATCTCCACCTCGGTACCGATGACGCCGCGTGCGCCCTTCGCCATGAGCCACGGTGTGAACGCGGCGTAGACCTGGTCCGGCGGAACGGCGGTGGCGCAGGCGTTCAGCACGATCAGCGGCGCGAGGTCGAGTTCCTGATCGGGAGTCCATCTCGTCAGGAGATCCCGGAGGGACACCTTGTGCGGGCTGGTGAGGCCCAGCGCGGCGGTCACCGGATGAATCCCCAGGGGGTCTTCATCCAGTTCGGCGTGACAGAAGAAGTAGACGAGTTCGGCAGGCGGCAGGCCGCCCAGCAGCACGTTCACGACATCGCCCTCGGCGGGCACGGCCACGGTGAGAGCACCGTCGGCTGCCCTCTCACGGCTGAGCCAATTCGTGAGCTGGAGCTCGGTCAGGTCACGGCGGACGCCCCGCCAGGTGTCGATGTCCCGGTTGAGGGCGAGGACGACACGCAACGGGCCGTCCGCCAGCCGGAGATTCTCCGATGGCGGTGGGCGGCGGGTACCCGAACGGCGCGGAACGTAGGCGATCCGGTGCCTCAGCCCGAAGATCTGTGACGGGTCGGCGACGGTGCCTTCGGCGCGCGGGAACCCGAGCAGGTGCCACGGGATGACGGGATCCCGCGCCGTGATCTCCACCCTGAGCGGCCCATGGTCGGCAGGGAGCATGGCGAGTGCCTTCCCGATGGCCGCGAGGTCCGGAGCCGCCCCGAAGAGGCTGTTGAACATCAGGGTTCCGGCGTCGACGAGCGTGGTCATCGCCCGCTCGTACTCGGCCTGCGGGATCCCGATGTCGCGTTGGTGCACCGGATCGCCGTCATCCTCTTCGAGCAGGCCGCGCACGATCGCCCGGAGGGCACGCCGCGGTACCTCGCCGAACTTCAAAAGATCGTCCCGGGAGGCTGGCAGCCACGCGCTGAGACCGTGGGGCACGAGCAGGAGCTCTCTGTCGGTCACCACGAGCGTGGCATCGGCGCCGTCGGTGCCGAACGCCTCGTCCAGCGGCCACCCGATAGCCCGCTCGCGGAGACCGCGAACAGACACCGGAGGCGACAGGTCATCCGGAACGATCGTGACGTCCAGTGTGATCACCTGGATGAACGCGCGGGTGTCCTTCCTGGTCACCACGGCCGTGAGGATCAGGCGCGTCACGCCCGGATGCGGCGTCACCCGAAACCGGGCGCGGTCCGGTGAGGGCCCCGCCGGAGGCAGGACGAGATCCGCCTGGAGCGTCTCGATGTCGGCGTCGCCGCGGAGTTCGACGGTGAGGACAGCGCCGTCCTCACCCGTTCCGGACAACGCGTGGTCCGGGATGTCCGGCGCGTCCGGCGGACGGTCGTCTCCCGCGGCGACGGCGATCGTCAGCACCTGCGCGACGCCGACGCGCCACGGCGTCGCGGGCGGGTGGTTCTGCACCTCGGCCGTGAGCCACCGTTCACCGCCGGGCCGGGCGGACCGTGCGAGGCTGGTGGCAACCTCGTGCGCCGTCTGTTTCCACGGGACAACGGGAGTCTCGGTGTCGGTGCGGTAGTCATGGCGCGCATACGCGGTGGCCAGCGCGGCCCTCAGGGAGGGGTACGGCAGGCACAGCCGCATGATCTCCCCGGCGAGCCGGTGGCTGTCGCCGTCCGTGCCCGCCTTTCGCAGTGCCTCCAGCGCGTCGGTCAGCAGCGGTTCGAGTTCGTCCCACGGCCCCCCGACCAGCATCGGCAGCAGGTCCCACAAACGAGCCAGCTCAGCGACCGCGTCCTGTTCGCTCATCGGCGTTCCTCCCCGTTCAGCGGGCGTTCCTCCTCCCCATTCAACCGACAGGCTCCACGCGGCCGCGGCCGACGGCCAACGCGATCCCCGGGCGTTCGACAGGCGGATGGACTGCGGTGAAGCCGTAGCGACCGCCGAGCTCCGGGTCGGCGTACTCCTCCGTGGTCGGCGAGTGGTAGTTGAACCACACGGTCGCGGGCTCCGGCCGGCACACGATCCGGGCCATCGCCTCACGACCCGGATGACCGAAGCGGGCGCCGCTTGTGGAGATCAGCCAGTGCCGGCAGTCGAGGAGGTCGAGCAGCTCGGAACTCATGTTGTGCCGACTCCCGTGATGCGGCACCTTGCACAGGTCGACCGGGTACCGGCCGCCGCCGTCGCCCGCCAGCCTGCGCAGCGCGGCGGCGAGCGTCGCGGCGTCGGCGTCGCCGGCGAGCAGGACGCGGCCGCCGTCATCGTCCTCGGCCACGAACGCGATGCTCGAAGCGTTGGCGACCGACCGATCGGGCTCAAACACCCGGCGGACCAGCCGGTGCAGGCCGATCGACCGGTCATCCCGCTCGCCACGGAGAGTGTCTGGCGGCGGCCGCTCGACCGACAGATCGGCGTCCACCTCGGCCAGGATCCGCGGCCACCTGGTCCCGAGCTTCGCCAACTGCGCGCGGGCGGGGGACAGGAGTGTGATCCGCAGGCCCGGCAGTTCGACCACGGGCAGGTCGCCACCGCGCGGAACGACGACGGCACTGCCGCCGAACGCGCCGTTCCAGGGCACCGACGTGTTCCGCAACCCGGCCGAAAGATGGTCTCCCTGCACTGGGCCGAGGACGTCAACGTGGTCGCGCCCGTTGAACCAGAAATCGGCGGCGTGAAAGCCGGGCGGCGGATCGTCGACGAGGGCCAGCAGCCCGCCGATGTGGTCGGCGTCGATATGGGTGCACACCACGACGTCAAAGGCGCGCCGATCCTCGGGCTGCCGGTCCACCCGTTCCGCGAGCGCCTTCGGCAGGCGGTTCGGCCGGCCGCGGCCGCCGTCCACGAGCATCCGGCGGGTAATGCCGTCGCGGTCGTTCCATTCGAGCCAGAGGCAGTCGCCGTCCTGCGCGGGCAGCGCCTCCACCCGGATCACCTCACGCTCCCACATACGCGAAGGCGCCCCAGGACCCGAGCGTGTCTTGCTCGCGTCGATCCGGCGGCAGGAATTGCAGGACCAGCATCAGATCGTCCGCCGCGCGCGGCGGCAGCCAGCCGGCGCCCGCGTCGAGCGCCTGCCGGTAAGCCTCGACCTTCTCCCCGTTCGTCGTATCGCGAAGCCACTGCTGCGCCCGGCGCAACGCGGTGACCGGAGCACACCCCTCGTGCCGCCAGAGCCGATGGAACTCGACCATGAGCATCGCGGTCGGCCGGTCGGGCACCTCCCACATCGAGGCCACCACGCCGCCGACGCCAGCCTGCAGCAGCCCTGTGGGCAGCGAGACGACTTCGTCGGGCAGGTCGGTGCCGGGTGGCAGCGTCTCGCATGCGGACAGCACCGCTAGCCGGAGCCGCAACCGCATGGTCAGGAGGTCACGCAACCGCAGGTCGTCGGTCCCGGCCAGGAGAATGCGGCTGTCGAGCGGGCTGCCGAGCTCCGCGATCCCGTGGCAGGCGAAGTGCGCCACATCGGCCTGCTCCAGTGCCGTCCGGACGGCGTCCGCCGTCGCGGCGCTGCCCGTGATGGGCGGCGCGGAGCCGGGGAAACCCGCGACGGCCGCCTCGACCTCGACCTGCGAACGCGTGAGGGGCCGGCCGGGCCTGTCCCGTGGTGGGTCGATGACTGTGACCAAGCGGTCGTCCCGGATCGGCGTTCGCTCGACGTTCGAGCGGGCGGCGGTGAGCGCCCGGGCGTTGGGGATGTAGCTGACCTCGACGTCGTCGAGAACGTAGCGATAACCGGTCGGCCGGGTGCCGTCGGCCGTTCGCGCCGCGTGGATCGGGAGTAGGCCGAGCAGACCGCCCGCCACGAGCACGGCGCTCGAACGGCCATCGAGCGCGGTCACCACCGGTCCCATCACCTCGTCGTAGAGCCACGCCGAGGTCTTCGCCAAGCAGTCCTCCCAGGCCGACCCCTCGGCCTCCGGGCCCGGACGATAGACAGCATGCGCCGAGAGGAACTCCGAAGTGACATCCGAGAGCGCCGCCGTCGTCAGCCCGTCGAGCGGAACGTGTGTGACATCGCCCCCGGACACGATCAGTGCGAGGCCGCCCGGCTCGGCGGCGGTGAGGTACACGAGCGGGTCCTGATCCGCCGCCGCGGCGACATCGTCCATCGTCGGCGTCGCGAGGAAGGTCTCGAACCCGGGGACGCGCTGGATCTCCTCGATGACCTGGTCAAGCTCGTCACGCGCCCGCCGAATCTCGTCCACCGTGGGATCGGTCACGGTTTCACCATAAACCGTGACCACGGCACCTTTCCGCCCGCCTTGCGAGCCGACCGTTACCGCAGGAGCGGCGAAGCCGACGTCCTCACGCGAGCGCTTGCGCTGGTGAGGCTCGCGGTGAGGAAGACATCGCCCGGCGCCCCCCACCGGCCGCGCATGCTGAGCTGGCTCGCGGAGCTGCTGCTGTCGCGCTACGACGCCACAGACCGAGTCGCGGACCTCGACGAGGCCGTCGAGGTGCTTCGCAAAGCGGTCGCCGGCACCGACCCCCGAAGCGCAGTTCGCCCTCCGCTTCGGCGCCGACGAGACGACAGCCTGGATCTGGCCCCCTCATCGGCGACGGCATCCTCACCATCGCCACCGTCGAGCTCTGGAAACCGGCGAGAAGGAAGCGAATGGCAGGCCTGGCTCGCCTTCGTGTTCGGGGTTTCGCTCTCGCTCTGCGCCAACATCGCCTCGGCCGCCGCGCTGAACGCCTTCGGTATCATGGTCGCTGCTGCCCACCCTTGGCCCTACTTCTGGCGGTCGAGCTGCTCAACCGGACCCCCAAACGCCATCGCGCGACGTCTTTTCCCATCACCGCGGGCGCCGAAGAACCTGCCCACAATGAGTCACCCACGGGGTGGATCAACCTGTGGAACAGACCGCCGAGCAGCGGATGTGGGCCTTCTACGAAACCGAGTACCGGCAAGACCGCACACCTACCGGCGCGGACCTTGACCGCGTCGCAGGCACGCACAACTGCGGCCGCCGCATCCTCCGCACGTGGCGAGCAGCGGGTCAGCTGACTTCGCATGCGGAGGCAGCAGCACCGCGGGAGCCAGTTCGGTCGTCGGCGGCGGCGACGGACGAGGTATGAGCAGCTGGCATGCTGGCCGCATGCCGGTCGACGATGCCCATCTCGCGCCGGAGCCAGGACTTCCGGCCCGGACGTGCCGCGCGCTGCGCCAAGCCGAGCTGGACTACCTGCACAGCGGACGGCCCGCGGCGCTGGTCGAGGCCGACGCCCTGCTCAACGGGTATAGCGGCGCGGTCGCCGATGCCACCCGCTGGTGGCTCACGCTGGTGCGGTCGGACGGCCTCGACGGCCAAGGCGACGGCGCAGCCACGGACAGGTGCATCGCGGATGTCGGTCCCCTCGCGGATCGCCACACCGCCTACCGGCAGGTCCTGGCGGCCGCGCTGGTCCGGCGGTGTGCCCGTGACGGCGACCTCGGCGACCTGGACCGGGCGATCGATCTCTGGTTGACGATGAATGCGGACGGCGATGGGAGTTCGCCGCTCCCCGTGTGGCTCGGTCCGGGTTGGCGGGCGATCGAGCTGGGCACGGCCTTGCTCGAACGGTTCCGGCTGCGCGCGACGGTGGCCGATCTCGAAGCGGCGGCCGAACTCCTGGGTCGGGCATCGAAGCGATCCGTCCCACCGGTCGTGCGCGCGTTGCGCATGGCCCGGCTGGCCGCCTGCGACCATGAGGAGTACGGGCAGACCAGGCGACGACAAGCACTGCGCAGGGCCGAGCGCCGCTATCGCAGGGCCGTCAAAGAACTGGGCGCCGGCGCGCCCGCGCTCCCACTCCTGCTCACGGAGCTCGGCACGGTCCTGCAGGACCGTTTCGAGGACGAAGAGCTCCCCGCAGACCTACAGGAAGCCATTTACCTGGCTGAGTCGGCCGTGAAGCTCGAACCGGGCACCGGCTCTGCTCTTGCCTGTCACCTGGCGAACCTGGGCACTGCCTGGGAGATGCTGCACGCGGAGGACATCGAGAACCACCATGCCTTGCTGAAGGCAGTCGACTGCTGGAGGCGAGCTTTACAGCACCTTCCGGCCGGTTCGCCCTACCGACCGGCGTTTCTCGACCGGCTTGCGCACGGCCTGATCGGCTGCGTGAACCGCGGCCTCGCGGACTCCGAAGAGCTCGAGGAGGCGCTCATGGCCGCGCGTGAGGCCGCGGAGAAAGGTGCCTGCTCGCCGCACGGCGCGGCGTATGCCGGCAATCTGGCCGACAAGCTCAACACGCGGTGGAAGTTCCACCGCGATATCTCCGACCTGCACGAGGCGGTCGCCGTCCTGCACGCGGCGATCACTCCTTCCTCGCTGCTGTCCGCCGCAGGTCCCTACCTGGTCATGAATTTGGTGCAGGTGCGCATCACCCGGTACGCCGAGCTCGGGGACCCGGCGGATCTGGAGCGCGCCATCGCCGAGCTCGATCAGCTGGCCGAGGTCCCAACGAGCCGGGGGCAGCGCGACTGGTGGCACGGCGCCCGCGCGCACCTCGAGCTCATGCGCTACGCCCGCGAGGGCCGGTCGGCGCAGCTTGCGGCCGCGATCAGCCATGCCCGCCGGTCGCTGGCAGGCACGCCTCCCGGCTCCGAGGAGTACCTGGCCCGGTCCGGCTACCTCGCCTCGGGCCTGCACTGGCGCTACCTGGTCACCGGCCGCAAGCGGGACCTCGACGCGGCCGTCGCCGCGCTGCGCGGCCGCCGCGATGACCAGGCCACGAACCCCGACCGGCTGGCGGCCTTCCTCCAAGAACGACATGAGCGCTACGGCGATCCGGCCGACGGCCGGGCCGCACTGCACTGGGCCGAGGTCGCTGCGGGCAACGGCGAGCTCACCCTGCCGAGTTCTGCTCCTCTCCACGGTCTGGCGCTCGTGCTGCACGGCCGTTTCGAGATTGCGGGCCGCCTGGCCGACCTGGACGAGGCCGTGCAGCGCTACCGAGACGCGCTTGCCGAGTTGCATCCGAACGCCCCCGTACGGCCGGTGGTGCTGAGCAATCTCGGTATCACCCTGCAGCAGCGGTACATCTACGGCGGCGACGACGAGGATCTCGTCGATGCCATCCTGAATCACGAGGAAGCCTTGGCCGCAGCACCAGCCCGCGCGCCCGACCGCGCGGGACTGCTACACTCGCTGGCCGCGGCCGTCCAGGTACGCGCCGAACAGAACGGGAGTGCGGCGGACGCGGAACGGACAGTTCAGCTCGACGAGCAAGCGCTGGCGGCGTTGCCGGCGGACTCGCCCGAACGCGCGGAGTTCCTCACCAACCTCGCTGCCTCGCGCAGTCTGCGCGCACGTCGCACTTGCCGCCGCGATCACGCCGACCAAGCGGTCGCCGCCTTCCGGGCCGCGCTGGCCCGGCTGCCTGCCGGGCGGCCGCTGCGTTCCCATGTCCTGCACGGCTACGCCCGCGCCTTGGCCGCGCGGTACGACCAGTTCGGCTTGCCCGGCGACCGTCAGCGTGCCGCTATCACCCACCGGCGCGCAGTGACTGCGGCGAGCGCCAACCCTGTTCTCTTGATCGACGCGGCGAGCGACTGGGCCGAATGGTCATCCAGCCAGCGGCGATGGAGCGACGCGGCGGATGGCTGGCTTGCCGCGGGTGCCGCGCGGTGGCAGCTGTTCGGCGTCCAGGCCGATCCCGCACGCGGCGCCAGCTGGCTGAATCGTGCCGAGGAGGCCGCGAGCGCGGGCAGCCTGGCACTGGTGCGGTGTGACCGGCTCCGGGAAGCGGTCGTCATGCTGGACTCGGGCCGGGCACTGCGCCTGAACCAGGCGATAGATCATCGCCTCACGATCGAGCGCCTTCGCCAGTCCGGCCATCCGGAACTCGGCGCGCGCCTCGAACAGGCATTGTCCCGGGTGACAGCGGAAGTCCGGCAGCCGGGCCGTCGTTGACAGCGCCGAAACCCGTCGAGCCGAGGCGAAGCACTCAATCGCCGTCGGCAGCACGGAGCGCACGTGAAAGAAGCACAGCACGGCCGCCTTCAAGCACAGCCACAGCCGCAGCCAGCCGGTTCAGCTTGCTCAAGGCGTAGGCGCCGCTCGCCGGTAGCGCCTGCGCGTCACGCAGCCAGCCCTCGCGATGGGGCCGGGCCTGCTGATCGTCGACCAGGGTCGCGACGACGCCGAGTCCGCGGACAGCTGCTTCGGCCACAGACGGCCACTCGCATCGGCGGATCGCGGCGGTGCACCAGTTGCGCGCGGCGGCCACGGCCGTTGCTGGATCTGTGGCCTCCGAAAGGACCCCCCTCAGCAAGTTCACGCCGTCCGGGTGGTCGTCGTCCCGGTTCCGCACGCAGAGAGCATCGCCGAGGTTTTGCCGGAAGCGGAACCGGGCCGGGTCGTCCGCGCCGAGCGCAGCCAGCGCCCGGCGATGCATCGCGACCGCTTCGTCGACCAGGCTCGGATCTGCCCGGCGGCGACCGCTCTCGAGGAGACAGGCACCGAGCAGGCCGAGCCTGCTCGGCAGGTCAGGCGCCTCTGGTTCCGTGCTGCCGAGCGCGGCGCGGGCGGCCTGCACTGCTGTCTCGAGCCACTCCGCCTTCCCGGCCCACCGCACCTGCTCCAAGGCGACGAGGGCGAGGGCCGCCCGGCGCCGCCCGGCGTCCGGGGATTCCTGCGGTTCCGCGTCGGCCGCCGCGGTCAGGAGGTCGACGGCCTCATGGAGGTCATCGGGACGGTTGAGCCGGCGAGCCCGCTCTCGAAGGGCCGACGCGAGATCCGCCAGCCGGTCGGGAAAACGCGGAGAGCGCGTCGGCGTGACCTCGACCGCAGCGCGGTAGTCCGTGATGGCCTGTTCCAAACACGCGACGCGGCCGGTGGCGTCGTAGACCTCCAACGCTTCGGCGGCGCGATTGACCAGCGCGGCCGATCGCCGCATGGTCGCGCGGACCGGCGCTGCCGATGCGAACGCCCTCAGGTCGCTCGCATCGCCTCCGAAGACTTCGGCTCTCCGCGCCAGGACCGCCCGCAGGTTGCCGTCGAGGTCGTCCGGCTCCGCAGCGCGGCGCTCCAGCAAGAGCGCCGCCGCGCGGTCGAGGACCTGCTTGTCCCCTGTCACCTCGAACAGTTCCCGCAGCGCGACTGCCAGATTGGTTAGCACGACAGGCTCCCGACCTCCCGGCCCTTTCCGAGCAGCCTCGAGCAGCGCAATACTCCCAGCCAGGTGGTCCTTGCCGGCGCCGGCAAGGAAGCGTTCGATCCCGACCACAGCGAGGTGAGCACGTCTCCGTCCCAGGCTCTCGGCCTTGACCTCAGTCAACTCGACGGCCTTCCCGTAGGCCGCTTCGACAGTGTCGAGCCGCCGGATTTCGCCGTCGATGCAGTACCGATCGACCGCCGCATGTCCGAGGTTCGTCGCGGCCATGGCGAGAAGGTCACGGGGCAGACTCGCCGTAGCCACTACCGGAACCAGCAGGTCGCAAGCGTCGGCGAGATCAATCGGTTCGCCACGCTCGCGGAGGGCAGCTCCCAGATTCGTCGCAGCCCGGGCATGCGACGCCACGTCCGGTGCGAGGTCGACTGCATGACGGAGACCGGCCACTGCCTCGGCCAGCAGGTGCGGCACTTCGGCTGCCGAGCGGTCGTGCTGGGCAAGGCGCAACGCCGCAGTGCCGGCCTCGATGCGGATGGCGACCAGATAGCGGAGGTTGATGCCCGGTTCGCTCTTCCTCAGCGCTTCCCGCCATTCGGCCAGAGCCCCCGAGATCGACGCGCGGTCGCCGGTCTTGGCGTAGGCACCGCGAAGCGCGAGGGCACGCTGCACATGCGCCGCGACGACCGCATCCGGTTCGCTCATCGCCGCAAACGCCAAGCCGTGCGGGTGTTCTGCGCACTCTCGAGCCGGGTGACGCCCTCGACCGCTGCCTGGTAACGATCGGCCAGGTCGGGGCGCGCGGCGCGCAAGGCGTCGACCGCGACCTGCTCGGCGGCGATGACCTCGGACAGCAACCGCGCCCTCCCCCATTCGAGCCGGACGACCACGTCCGCCGCCCGTCCCGTGCGGTGCAGCGCGATCGCCGCGGCGGATCGGCTGACGGCCTGGCCGGCCCAGTCGTGCCGGCTCGAGGCCCACTCGGCCCAGGCGTTCGCCGCACGCAGGGTGACTTCGGGACTGCACGTGCGCGCCGCCCGGCACGCAGCGCGGTATGCCTCGGCCGCCTCGGTGCTGGTGATCCCCAAAATCCCGTCGGCGCAGGTCGATGGCCAATCGCAGGGTGTCCGCCGTACGGTGCGATCGTACTCGCCGACCAGGTGCGCGGCGAGGTTCGACGCGGCCGCGGCCAGCTCCATGCGGTTGCTCGTCGTGCCCGGGGAGCACCCGTACGCGGCGCCGATCTCGGCGTCGCCGGCGTGGACGAGCGGAAGTTCGACGGACCAGCCATCCCGGTCCGGCTCGACGGTGGGCTGCTCATGGGGTGCGTAGCTCGGACCAGCGTCCGGTCCACTGAACACGAAAGAGGTGTCGGGTGGTTGGTGACCCCGCGCGGGACCCGGCGCGTTGGTCGCGGGGGCGTTGGTGTCACGGAAAGTGACGAACAAGGCGCTGACGTCATCCGGACTTCGACATGAGTGTGCGTCTGGCTGTCTGCTGTCGACTGCCCGGAGGCGCATATTTCTACGGTGCCACCCGGGATTTATTTTAATTGAAGCGGCTGACAATTTCCTCTACCTCGGCGCCAGTCAATATCTCACTCCTATCAAATTCTTCAGCCACGGCTCGAATTGCGGACCAGTTGGCAACGATGAGATCAGCTGCTGCACGCCGTGCGTTAAGTAAGGTCTTGCCGGCATGTTCGGCGCACTTTTTCGCTCTATCCCAGTCCGATCCTGATCCGGTCTCATGGTATAATCTATCTGTTGCGAAGGTGTCTTCTTCTGCAACGCTGGCAGCTTCTGCAGTGTCGATGTAGTGGTCTCCGGCCAGCGGGCCTGCCGCATAGGCAACCGCATGTTTGTAATAATCTGCACAGCCTCCTGCGACAGGCTTTACTCCGCCGTGGCCGCCCTCTTCGAATTTTTCGAGACTCATCCGCTCGATTGGTATACCGAGCTTGACCATCGCCACCGCATGGCCTGATTCGTGGTGTGCAAAATACTTGAGCATGACTCAAATATACAGGATTAGCAAGAGTCAGAGGTCGGACGCGCCGCCTGCATCGAGTCTCACCGAAGACGGCTGTGTGCACGCGCTCGTATTGGCCTGAGCGTGCGCTCACCGGAGCTGCAGATTTCGCCTACCGAGTGGTGGGTGGTATGGGGCAGGCGATCCCGCTGTACGAGGCGACCCTCGCCGATAGCGAGCGGGTGCTAGGACCGACCACTCCACAACCAGGACCATCTGTTCGAACCTCGAGAGGGCGCGATCGACCTGAGCAGCCACCGTGGTCATTACAGAACCGGTCGACAGTGGCGCCGAACATCCGCTCATCGTCTTATGAGATTGCGTTCCGGCGATCACCGAGTTCAGGCGACTCGTCTGGTCAGGGCTACGCAAACCTCTGTGTGGCCCTGACCTGCGGATTAGGCAGGCCAGGGCCGGAGATTGTGGGCCGGCGCTCCCTTTGATCCCACGGGGGAGGCGCCGGCCCACCGGTTACCGATCCGTCAGTGCCAGAGTGATTCGAACGGGCTTCAGCCTGGGCGTCGTGGCAAGGCCCGGCAGGACCATGGAGATCGCCAGCGACCCGTCGGGCTGACGGATGGCCGTGGCTTGCTGCGGCCAGGGAGCGATGGCGTAGGCGGTCTTGCCCGTGGCGACCTCGACGATCGTCACCTGCCCCATCAGCGGCAGCACTCCGTTGATCCGCTGAAGGTCGACCTTGACCCGGTAGGTGGTTCCGTTGCCGGGAACCGTCGCCGTGCCGGTGACTTTGGTCAGCGCTCTGCCGGCCTGGCAGCGGGGGCCTTGATAAGTCGCTAGGGTGACGTCGAAACCTCAGTCTGCACGAGCGGCGACGCTAGTCACGGTCTTGTCGTGCGCCCCGCCTGGTGGAGCGGAGCAGCTAGACCAAGGCGGTGCATTCACCTTGGCACTGGACTGAGAGTGACTGCTGCGGGTTCGAGTCTGATGGTTACCGGTCTTGTCGTGGTTTCGTCAACTAAAGGGCAGAACGACGTTAATTCGTGGTATGTCACGATCTCTGGGCGCATTGCTACGGATGGTGACGTCGTCACGACTTGTTGTTCAGAGGTGGCCGCGTTGCTGTGTGAGGTCGTTCGTAGCGTTTACTCCTGTCCGGAAGTGTTATGTGTTATTCCCAGTTCCAGATTATCCCCATTCGAGCACCCGGCGGCAAGTTCTGGGCCTCCAATTCGACATAGCCGGCCGAAGAAATGTGTAGTATCTGGCGCGAACCTGGTCTTGGCTCGTCAAACATGTCTACATCGGATCCGCCAATATATCCCCAACATTTTTTTGGGACACTATCAGCTGCAAACTGCACGCGAAAAATTAGCTCGCGAGCCCCTTGGGATGTAATTGTCACCTGGGAGTAGTCGGTAAATCCAGGAGCGTGATCATAGTTATTTCTGGTGGCGAAGAACCCAACCTCGCCGTTGTTCAGAGGCGACGCCAACAGTACTTCTACCAGGAGTGCAGCGCCTTCTTCGGGGAGTTTTACTTGCTTGACTTTGCCGATTGAGCAGTTGAGGTATGGCTCCACGTTGACTGCGCCGCCGCCGTGCTCATTGGCTAGCCCGGCACTTGTCGAAGCTCTGACAATATAATGATCTACCGAATCTCGTGTCGCCCTAACCCATCGCTCAATCGTCCGAAGTTCGCGAGCGCCCCGGTTGCCGATAAAAGAGGTCACTACCATGCGTTCGAGATAAACCGGATCCCAGAGGTCACTGCTGTTTTCTTCATCTCGTTTCGCTGAGATTCTCTGTGTCGCCACCCACAAGCTTCGCACTTCTTCCAAGTTCCCCGAAAGGAAACGGCAGACTTTCTCGACAATATCCCACGCCGGAACGCGAGCCCCTCTGAGCAACTCGCTGACAGTAGTATGACTGACGCCGCCGACCGCTTGGGCGATCTTGCGGGAACTGGGCTTCCCTGCGAGAAGGTGCAACTCGCGCAGAGTCAACGCCAACGACTCCTCGGGTGTCACATGATCACCTCTTCCAAGCCATGGGCCGCATTGTAACAATCGTAAGACCGTTGGATTGTTGTAAGATTCCGTACTTTACGTGATCTTACAACGATGGCATCGTGGACGCTATCCGTCGCTGCGGACGAGGGGAGCCTCCGATGCCTAGATCGACCCAACCGTCACCGCACAGCAAACTGCCTCGAGCGTTGGTCACTTTTGGTGGCGTAGCTGTACTGTCCCTAGGTTCGACGGTGTGCCTACTGGCATCGATGGGCGGCGAGCCGCTGACGATGGTCGTTCTGGCGTCGCTGGCAGCGATGGCGACGTTGATGAACACTTTGGTCGCGGTTGCGACGTTTCTCGCAAGTCATCCACGCAACGCACAGTCGCGAGATGTCAGCCGCACGGAAGAAGCACAACGAGGCGACTAGAGCCTGTTTAGATGTGCTGACCAGCGGAGCTTCTTGCTGGCGTTGTGGGTGTGGGTTACGGCCGCACGCTCGTCGCGGCAGCGGTCGCTCGCGCCCCGACCTACGGGTGGACGGCCCTGCTGCCCACGGGGCCGGTGGCGCAGTCATTCCGCGCGCGGATTGCCATGCGCCGCGCCGGAATGCCCTGCTTCCGACGCGGCGGGCGTGGGTGACCGATGGGCCTGGCCGTGCGGGGTGCGCGACTGGGCGACAACTTGACGACGCGAGCGAGCTCGCTGTGGCCTCTGAGGCTCTTGAACGACCGGCCGGGACCCGGACGGTGGTCCGGGCGTCCACAGCGGCAAGGTCGCCGGAAAGGTCAAGCCCCAAGGACGAGCCCAAAGACGGCGGCAAGGAGAAGCGCCGCGTCGGGCGGTGAACCCCCGGGCAGCTAGGTGGTCCTGAGGTGTTCGGGGAGCTCGCCCCGGTTCCAGCGCATCGCCGTGTGCAGCGCGGCGATCAGGGCTTCGTCGTCGGCGAGGGTCGGCGTCTCGCCCATCGGCAGCCATACCTCGTGGTCCACCACGCCGTCTTGAAGGTGCGACACGAGGATCCCGGGATAGGAAAGCTCGTCGACGCGGTGGCTCGGCTGCGGGTCACCAGGAGACGCGGCGGTGTGGCCGAGGGTGACGGTGCGGGGTTCGACCTGCACCAGAACCCGGCGTGAACGACCGTTCATCACGGTGGGCCTCCCGCGACGTGCCAACGAATGCATTCGGCGGGCTGCTTCACCGGTACGTGATAAATCGCCGGAACGCCGCGGCCGATTACACCTGGCTGCTGTGAGCCGCGCCATGGGACCGTAGTCCGGCCACCCGCTTTGCTGTCAATCCAGGCAGAACTCGTTGCCTTCGGGGTCGGTCATCACGATGAACCCGGCGCTGAGCGGCGGTTCGGGCTCGAAGCGGCGTACCCGGGTGGCGCCGATGGCGATCAGTCGTTGGCACTCTGCTTCGAGTGCCGCCATCCGCTCGGCGCCCTGCAGGCCGGGGGCGGCCCGGACGTCGAGGTGGACTCGATTTTTCGCGGTCTTGCCTTCCGGGACCTGCTGGAAGAACAGGCGCGGGCCCTGACCGTCGGGGTCTTCGATCGCGGAGCTGCTGTTGCGCTTATCTTCCGGCACACCGGCCCGGTCGAGGAACTCGTCCCACGCGGCGAACGGGTCGGCGCCCTCGGGCAGCTCGACCCCGGGCGGCGCCGGGTGGACGTAGTCCAGCACCTCGCGCCAGAACGCCGAAAGCGCTCGCGGGTCGTGAGCGTCGAACGTGACCTGGACGTGTCGGCTCATCGGGGTTCTCCGTTGATCGTCGGGCTGACGTCGCCACCTTGCCACCGGAACCGGACAGGAACGGTCCTCAATTCTTTCGTGGTCTGGAGAAAACGATCGAGCACTCTCGGCTGGCGACTCCCTGCGGTGACCAGAGCGTGTGCGCCGGCTCGGACCAGGGCCGCGGGTGTCTCCATCGCAGGGTGACGTCGGCTGGCTCGGCTTGACAGCGGCCGCGCCGTCTCGCAGGATCCGAACAAGTGTTCGATGAATTCGGGTTCGCTCGCGGCTTCCCCTCGTGGGCGTCTCCGGTGCGTGTTCGTGGTGCTGGAGGTGCGTGGTGGTGGCGGTGCCGGACGCGGTGGCCGGGCTTGCGGCGATCCCCGGCGTCCGCATCGCCGCACAGCTCGGCGAGCCGAGCCCGGATCCCTCGCCGTCCGTCGGGTCGCTGCCAGTAACGCCCGCGCTGGCCAAGCTGGTACCAGACGGTCTGCGACGCGGCACAACCGTGTCGGTCTCCGGCTCGACCGCGCTGGTACTGGCGTTGCTCGCCGAGGCAACCCGGGAGGGATCGTGGGCAGCGATCGCCGGCATGCCCGAGGTGGGCGTGGTAGCCGCCGCCGAGCTCGGCGTCGAGCTGGAGCGGCTCGCGCTCATTCCCGACGCCGGGGCTGAGGTCGCCGCCGTGCTGTCTGCGCTGATCGACGGGTTCGACCTCGTCGTGCTCGGCCCGGCGATTGCTCGCGGCATGCAGGCGCCGCTAGCGCGTCGGCTGGCCGGACGGGTTCGCAACCGAGGTGCGGTGCTGCTGGCCGCCGGTGCGGGGCCGGGCGCGGACGTTGAGCTGGGCGTGTCGAACCGCCGGTGGCGCGGTCTCACCGATGACGGCTTCGGCCACCTGGAGTTCCGTGACGTCGTCGCGACTCGCCGCGGCCGCGGTGCCGCGACTCGCCCGAGCACCGTCGCCCTGCGGCTTCCGGGCTCCGGCGGCGCCGTCGCCGCTGGCGAGGAGTCGGCCGGCCATGGACTGCGTGAGGTCGCTGGATGATGCGCCCGTCGATCGGGGCGGGACCGGTACGAGGTGCTCGATGATCGGCGAAGCCGTCCGCTCGGGCGCGCGCGGGGAGTTCGGTGCGCTGGTCCCGGTCCGGCCAGCGGTCAAGGAGATCAAGACATGCCTACGTGGCCACTGGCTCACCCTGGATCTCTACGCCAAGCTCGCGCCGTTCAGCCAGCGCTACCGGCTGCACGGCTGGCTGTGCGAGGTGCGCCGCGGGCAGGAAGCGTGCGAGCCGAATGCTCGGCGCCTCGCTGAGTGGGCGCTCCTCGACGTCACCGTCCAGCACCCGCCCGACGCGGCGCCGACCGGAGGGCTCGTCCTGGTCGCCCATTCGCCGGCCGCGGGAACGCTGGCCGGTCGAATCGCACTCCACCTGGACGGCGCCGAGGTCGGCTCGGTGAGGGCGAGCCCGTGCGGGAAGTGCCGGACGGCGACCCTCGACTACGTCCACGTCGCCGCGGGATGCCGGCGCCTCGGTTTCGGTCGCACGTTGGTGGCGTCCGCGGAGGCTCGGGCGGCGTCCTACCGGTGGACGGCTCCGCTGCCGGACGGCCCGGTGGCGCAGTCCTTCCGGGCCCGGATCGCCATGCGCCGGGCAGGTCCGCCGTGCGCCCACGTCGGAGGCGCGGAGTTCAGGCGATGAGCGCCAGGGGAGCGAGCGGGAAGCGATCGTCGAGCACAGCCTGCAGGAGATTCGGCAGCTCGGCGGGCAGGAGCTTGTCGCGGCACGTCGAGACCGCGGCGGCCGACCACCAGCGGCGCTCGATCAGGCCGGCGCGTTCGTTGGCGGTGTGGCGGAGGGCGACCTGCGGTGCGTCGTGGTCGGTGCGGGCGAGGTAGACGTGGTCGAGGCGGTGGTGTTCGCGGCCGCGGTAGGTGAAGCGGCTTTCGCGGGTCCAGAGCTTGCGGCCGATCTCGTCCAGGACGAGCCCGGTCTCCTCGGCGATCTCGCGTCGAGCGGTGTCCTCGAGTTTCTCGCCGGGGTCCTGGCCGCCGCCGGGGAGTTCCCACCAGTGGTGGCCTGGGTCGTCGGGGTCGCGGGCGTGGATGAGCAGGACTTCGTCGTCGCGGTTGAGGAGCAGGACGCGGGCGCCGACCCGCAGGGCCGGTTCGCTGGCGACGGTCATCCGGTGGTCCTCGTGCTCGGCGGCTCGGTGGCGGCCGGGCACGAGTACCTCGGTCAGAACAGCGTTGCCTCGCGGTCCGCGGCCGGGTCGGACGTTATCAGCGGCGCGGTCGCGGTCAGCGTCAGCGCGACGGCGAGTCCCGAATGGTCCGTGAGAGCCGGGTCGCCGCGACGGGTGTCGTGGACGTACGAGCAGCTGGTGAGGTGGGTGAGGAGCGAGGTGCTGGCGTGGGCGTGGTCGTAGCGGTAGCCGAGGTCGGCGCGGCGGGCCCAGCTGTGCTCGACTGCCGTCGGGTGCAGGGTGCGGAAGAGGTCGGTGAGGCCATGCTGTTGGGTCAGTCCGGTGTAGAACGCGGTCTCGAAGGGCGCGAACTGCCCCGGATGCGGGGGCACGTGACCGGGTTCGAGGACGTTCAAATCGCCCAGGAGCAGGGTGGGGGTGGCGTCGGCGGTGGCCTCGTAGGCCTGGTGGAAGGCGTCGATCCACGCGCGCTTGCGGGTGGTCTTCGCCTCGGTGGCGTCGCGGGAGGGAACGTAAGCGCCGAGGATGCGCACCGGGCCGCGGTTAGTGCCCACGACGATGCCGGCCAGCCGAGCAGGGAGGTAAGCCATCGCGGCCCCGATGGGGTCTACCGCGGCCTCCAGCTTGGCCAGGAGCATGACGCCGCGTTCCTTATCGGGGTGCTCGGGGTAGATGACCGACCAGCCGGCGTCGCGGTAGGACTCGGTGATCAGCTGGGTGCCGGGCCCGGAGCCGGTCTCAGTGAGCACGAAGACGTCCTCGTGGCGGCGGGCGAGCCAGTCGCGTTGGCGGCGGGCTCGTTCGATGGCGGGGTTGCCGACGTTGAGGGTGAGGACGGTCAGGGGCATGCCGGGCTCTCCGTGCGGGTGCGGTGGATCAGGTCGACGATGGTGCCAGCCGTGGCGCGGGGATCGTCGGCGCACTCGATCATCTCGACGGGCCAGCCCTGGTCGCGCAGGAACGTCATGGCCGCCAGGTAGCCGAGGGTTTCTCGGAAGCTGCTTCCTGGGGTGCGCTCGAAGCGGCTGTGTCCGCCGCGGGCGCGGAGGCGCTGTTCGACGTCCGCGGGTGGAGCTTTGAGCGCGCACACGAGGTCGGGGCGGTAAACATCGTGGTTGAGCGCCCAGACGACATCGAGCGGGATGTCGTCGAGCCCCTGTAGGACCAGCGATGATGCCGCGTACCGGTCGCAGAGCACGATCTTGCCCTCGGTCAGGGCCGGGAGGATCTCGCTGGCCAGCTGGTGGTGACGGTCGGCCGCGCAGAGGCAGGCCAGAGCCATGTCGCGGTAGGTGTCGGTGCCACGCCGAGCCAGCTCACCCAGCGGGGAGCGCGACGGCTGGACGGCGGCGTGCACGGGAACGCCGTCCGCTCCGAGGAGCTCGGCAACCAGTGCCGTGATCGTCGTCTTGCCGACGCCGCCGGGACCTTCGAAGGCGACCAGCTTGCCCGGCAGCCGCGGCGCGCTCATGCGACGTCCAGGGGCAGCAGGCGGCGGGCCTCGGCGGTGACGGGGCACTGCTCGGCGTCGACGTCGCCGATGCGTCCGCCCGCGGCGACGACCGCGGCGGGGCAGCCTTTGCCGCACCGGCGTTCGAGGCTGCAGGACGTACAGGTCGGATTTGCGCCGACCTGGAACCGCTCGTGGAAGCGGTACGCGTCGAGGCGGGCGGCGATGTCGCGGTCGGTGAAGATGTTGCCGACGATGAAGTCGGTGTCGGGGTGGCGGGAGACCGGGGTGCGGGCGGCAAAGACGAGGTAGGGGCAGACGGTGACCTCGCCCGGCGTGAAGACGTAGATGATCGTTCCGGCTTCGCAGCCGGCGAGGGGTTTGCCGTCGGTGTTGGGGAAGCGGATGTGGGCGATGTCGAGGTCGGGCCCGTCGAAGGGCGCGGTCAGTTCGAAGATCTCCTGCATGTGCATGGTGGTCTTCGCGAGCTTCCGCTGGGACTTCACGCCGCGGCCCATGCTGCCCAGCGGGTTGAGCAGCACGTAGCGGGCGCCGTTCTCGCGGGCGAACGCGCACAGCTGCACGTACTCCTCGTTGGCGGCCAGAGAGTTCGGCGTGCACAGCAACCCTTGCAGGAGTCCGGCCGCGGCGAGTTTGCGGACGTTGGCCACGGTCACGTCGAAGGAGGCGCGGTCGCCGCGGAACAGGCCGTGGGAGTCGGCAGCGAACCCGTCGAGCGAGACGTTGACGTGCACCGCGGCCGTGGCGAGCTGCCGGATCAGTTTGTCGTCGAGCTCGGTGGCGTTCGTGCAGATGCCGACGTCGATTCCGGCGTTGCGGAAGGCGTGCACGATGCCGAGGAAGTCCGGGTGAACGGTCGGCTCGCCGCCGGTCAGCGTCACCCGGCGTACCCGGGCGTCGGCCAGCCGAGGGACGACCTTCTTCACGACCTCGGTCAGCGGCATGTCCTTGCCGTGCTTGGTCGCGGAGACGAAGCAGTGCGCGCAACGCAGGTTGCACCGCTCGGTGATTTGGACGAGTGCCTTGCGGTACGGGGTGTCGACGGTGGTGCGGAAGTAGCAGCTCGACGCCTGCTCGTCGACGGCGATCGGACGGACGGTCATCGTTGACTCCTTTTGGAGATGATATGGACGGCTGTGGTAAGAAAAGTCAGTTGCGCCCCACTCTTTGTTGCCACAGTGGAATGCCGCGCTGTTGCCGGACGATCGCGTCGCAACGTTCGCACTGCCGGGGGATGCTGTGATGCTGTCGCTGGCTCAACGGCAGGAATGCCGCGAAGCCTGTGACACCGCAAAGCATGGTGATCGCCTCGCCCGCGGCGGGGATGCCTTCAAGGCGTGCGTGGTGCCACACGCCGTCCATCACCGGGTGGATCATGAGGGGATCGATGTAGATCACCGCGGCTGTCATGACACTTGGTCCCACGAGAAGCTGCCCAGCGCGTCGGCTGTGGCTGACTTGCTGAGAGCCTCGTGCTGAAGGGCTTCTGCGGTACCCGAGTACTTATCGAGCAGCGGCTTCTCGGTGAGGTAGGCGTTGCAATGAACGTTCTTGAACGCTACCGCCATCGACGTTCGTCGGCTCTCGTAGAGAGTGAAAGCGTGAGACGGGTTCAGTCCTTTCGCCTTCGTTGGCACGATTCGGACGCTGACGTGGTGCAGACTCGCCACCGTTCGGAGGTGTCGAACCTGCCCTTCTGAGTCAGCTTCGCTGCTCGCCGCACGTACGGCTTCCTCGCCGATGAGGAAGAGGTAGCGGCGGGGACCGTTCAGCATCGCTTGCTGGCGAACGGCACGCTCAAGTGGTTCAAGTTCTCCGCTGCCGGGCGGCTCCTCGCCCGTGCTCGGGTCGCGATCGAAGTGTTGCCGAAGCCGAAGTTGATCGGGAAGGTAGAAAGGGGACCATTCCACCACGCGGTCCGACAATTGCTCGTATGTCCACATCAGACTAAAAGCCTGCATGTCTTCATGTGTGATGAGGTTGTCGTCGCGAACCTGTTTGGCCAGCTTGATGAGTTTCTCGTACTCGGCGCCGCTGATCCCGAGGAAGCCGAGAATGTGGGCGACGTCGGGTGCATGGGGGACGTGGGTTCCCAGCTCCAAGCCAGACAGGCGCGCCGGTGACATGCTGAGCTTGTCAGCGAGTCGGCGCAGTCCGATCTTCCGCCGTTCGCGTTCCTCGCGGAGGCTGGCGCTGACGAGCAGCGCAGCGGGGCGGCGGATGGTTGGCAAAGACATGGTTGATCTTTCTGCAGGTGGTCGTGGTAGTTCTGCGGTCGCAAGCGAGGGTGTGGCCCGGTTATCGCCAGCGCTCCGGTAGTTGTCGCGGAGTGCCGAACTTCGGCCAGAAGGCTTCGAGTACCAGCCTCGCCGCTTGGAGGTCCATCTCGGTCAGCTGCTCGCCGTGTTCGCGCGGTCGCCTGAGCTGCCGGAACGCGGCCCCTAGACGGGTCGCGGCCTCCGGTCGGGGAGCTGTAGGCAGCGACGTTCGCTCCGACGCGGTAACCCGGACTCCGGGCATGGCACCTGATTCGTGGGGGACCTTATTGTCACTGTGTGCCACTGCTGTTGCTTGCATAGGTTGAGCGTGCAGCGGAAGGTTTCGGCCGCAAACGACGTCGACGTATGAGTTTCAGCAGGTAGGAGTCGTGTGGCACCGGATTCCATACATCCGGAGGATGAAATCCGGCACTGTGTTGTGTTCGATCGAATACACTGCGTGTCAGGTAGTGGGTAGGAAGGGAACGACCGTGCAGATGCCGACGAGAAGGTGCGAGAAATGCGGCGCGCGCCTGGCTCGTGACCGCGTGAGCAACCACTGCGGACCCTGCATCCGCTTGTTGATCGCGAACGAGGCGCCACCCCAGACGGACACTTTCTGGGCTGCGGAAAGCATCAGCGCTGCGCTGAAGGCTCGTCACTTTGGCCGGCTTTTCGCCGCCTACCGCAAGGAATCCAACCCGCACGTGTCCCAAGCCGCGCTCGGCCGGTGGCTCGGTCTGACGCAAGCGCAAGTCAGTCGCCTGGAAGCGCCGGGCGCCCGCCCTCCGAGCAACCTGGTGAACCTCGAACGCTGGGCGAAGGCCCTGCAGGTTCCCCCGGAACTGCTGTGGTTCAACGTTTCCCATACCGTCGAGGAATTGGCCGGCGCAGGCGACGACATTAGCCTCGGACGCGTGCAAAGGCGACAGTTCTTCAAGACCGCAGGTGTCGGTGCCACGGCGCTCGGCGCGTCATTGCTCGGTGCCGGGCCGGCCGTCGCGGCCAGTCTGCCCAAGCCCCGCAGCACGGACGTCGAGATCGTGCGCGACATGACAGCGACGTTCCGCCGTCTGGACAATCGATTCGGAGGCGGACACAGCCGCGCGACGACGACCATCACGAACTATCTGACATCGACCGTCACGCCGATGCTGAGGGACACGACCAGAAGAGCTGGGGCACGGGAAGAACTGCTCGGTGCGGCCGCCGAACTGCACCAGGTTGCCGGCTGGATCGCGTTCGACGTCGGCAACGCCGCGGAAGGACAGCGGCGCCTGCGCGATGCGTTGAAGCTGTCGCAGGACGCGGGCGACGATGCGCTCGAGGCCGAGATGCTCGCGGCGATGAGCCATCACGCCGCATTCAATGGTGCTCGCGAGGTCGCCGTCGACATGGCGCTCGCCGCGAGGCGTACGTCGAAGAGGTCGGGTTTGGCCGCTCTGCAGGCGGAGGCTGCGGTGCTCGAAGCGCACGGCCATGCGCTGCAGGCCAACCCCTCAGCTTGCTTCGCGGCTCTTCATGAGGCCGAACGCGCCTTCGAACGCTTCTCGCCCGGCGCTGGACCGGCGTGGCTCAACTACTTCGACAGCGCGTATCTCTCGGCTAAGTTCGCTCACGTGTTCCGAGACCTCGGTTCCGCGGCTGAAGCCGAGCAGTTCGCTCGCCGGGCACTGGGAATGGACGACGGGTACGAGCGAGGGAGGTTGTTCAACACCGCGTTGCTTGCGTCGACGTTGGCCGACCAGGGCCGTGTTGACGAAGCGTGCGCGGAGGCCACCGCCGCGGTGCGCATGAGCGAGCAGGTCCGGTCGATCCGAGGTGGTGCCTACCTCGCCGACGTCGGTCGTCGACTCAGCCCCTATCGCGCCGATCGGCGGGTGCGTGCGCTCTACGCGCAAATGGAGGACGCCGGCGTGCCGACCCCGGTTCAGCGGTAGAACGCGAGGACGTGGAGCAAGGCGACCTGTGACGCCGCGCCGACGATCTCACCCTTGGTGATGCGGTCACGGACCGAGTCGAGCGGTATCCAGGCCACGCGCTCGGCCTCGTTGATGTCTTCGGGCTCGCCGACATACTCCGCTCCGTGGGCCACGAACAGCAGGTTCTCGGCGTCGGCGCTGCCGACGGTGGGCTGCATCGATCCGAGCGGCTCGACGTTCAGTGGCCGCCAACCGGTCTCTTCCTCGACCTCGCGGATAGCGGTCGCCGCGGGGTCCTCGCCTGGGTCGACGTAGCCGCCAGGCAGCTCCCAGACCCACCGGTCGATGATGAACCGGTGCCGCCACATCATGAGAACGCGGTCTTGGTCGTCGAGGACAGCCATCATCGCGGCTTTGGGCATGCGGAGCACGTACTGCTCGAACTTCACGCCGTCCGGTAGCTCGACCGAGGCAATGCTGAGGCGGAGTCGGCGAGTGTCGTCGACGACTCGCTCGCCGTGGATCGTCCAGCGTGTCAGCTCTTGCCCGTTCGATTCGGTGGCCACATCACGAGATGTTACGGCGTTTGTCCCGGGTGCGCGCTGTCTTCGATGGCCCTGCCTCTCACGCCGCCGGGAGCTCGATGGGCTGCCTTCTGACGATCACCACTCGACGTTGGCGGAGATTGGCCAGGTCAGCGAGCAGGTCGTCCAGCGTGACCAGCAGGTCCGCTGATAACTCTGGTGCCAGCTGGCCGGCCTGCCGCCGAGCTCGGCGCTTCCGCGCTCGTCGCCAGCTCGATGACGTGACCGCTGTCGACGCCGAGGTACTCGTAGAGCTGGAGAAGCTCCGGCGTAATCGTCGAAGCCTGAGCTCGTCGCGCTGGCGTCCGTGCCGGGACCATCCGCCTTCGCCCGCCCGCAGGCAGGTGCGATGGTCAATCGTGGCAACGCCCGCCTCGGTGGCCGCGGCGATCGCGTGGGAGCCGTCGGGTGTGCGGCGACCGGTAGCCCAGCCGTAGCTGCCTCGTCGACGATGGCCAGCTGGCGCTCGGTGACTTGGCTGCCCGCACCAACGGCGAGTTCGAGGTGATCGTCTTGCGCTCGCTTACGGGTGAGGCGCGGACGGCCCATCGAACGCATGTTCTACGATTTGATAGCTTGGCCGTGCCGAGGTTGGGACGCTGAGCCTGGAGGTTGTTGTGGCGTGGTTGCTGAAGGAACGAGCTTCCGGTCGCGAGTGGCGAGTCGGCGACAGCGACCTCGCGTGGGAAGCTGGCGGCTACGACTCCGCGCGCTTCGAACTTCACGTCCTCGACGAGGAAGTCATCGGCACGCCAGACGGCGTGCCAGCAGGTGTGTTAACCCACCGATAAGGCAGTCTTCCGCGCAAAGACTTCAGTTTCCGGCTGAACCCCTGTGATTGACTTGCAGGGCCCATTGGGAGGTGGGTCGCTGTGGACGCGGCTGTTCGCCTGCTGGTTGAGCTGGCACTCGCCCCGGTGGTCGCCCGCCTCACGCGCCGAGCTGCCTTTGCACCTGTGCCACGTCGGCGCGTCGTCAAGACGATCGCCGCCGCGGCGCGATCGCGGTCGCACTGGTGTGCGGAACCTGGGCTCGGTCATAGCCGGTCGGATCAGGCGAAGCGGCGCGGCAACAAGTTCGACGGGTCGTATCGAGCTTTGGCCTCGGCGAGCGCCGCCTGTGCCGTACCGAGGTGACGTGTCCAGTCGGCGCTGGTGAACGGGATGGCCCCGGTGGGGTAGCTGGTGCCGCCTACGCTGACGGCGGTGTCGTACCACCGTCGGTTTCCGGCCACCATCTCCTGGGCCTTCGCTGCGTCCATCGCGAAGCGAAGCCCGGCGACCAGGTAGACCGTGCTGCCCTCAGGTAGCCGGAAGAGCGGGGTGCCGAACGCCGCGGTGGTCATCGGGTAGATGAGGATCAGCCCGGACGCGCCCAGGTCAGCCTGTTCGAGGTCAGCCATGACCTCGCTCATGAACGCGTCAAGCTTCGCATCAGGCAGCAGCAGGTTGGGCCACGGATGCAGGGCTTGCCATTCGCCAGTGCCCTCGAGGTACGTCACGGTCTCGTTGAGGCGGGTGGCGAACTCCCAGTAGCCTAGGTCCTCGATCTTGTCGCGGGCGGCCACGAAGCCGATCCCAGCCACGAGGACGTCATCGTCGGGCTCGTGGGGTGGCGTGTAGTACGAGGCGACGTCCAGCATGTACACCCAGCCGTCCGGGGTCGGCAGGATCTCTCCCTGCAGGAAGTCGAATCGGCCGTCGGCGAGCAGGCGGCGCTGGCAGGCGAGCAGCTCGTCGATGGTGGGGTAGTAGACCTTGACGCGCCGCACGCGCGCGGGGGCTGGAATCAACGGCAGGGTGGCCCGCACGATGACGCCGCACTGACCGAAGCCTCCCAGTACGGCGTGGAAGAGGTCTGGTAGCTCGGACGGTGAGCAGTGGCGGAGTATCCCGTCGGCCGTGACGACATCAAGCGCGAGCACGTTGTCCGTCTGAACTCCGCACCGATGGCTCGTACCGCCGATTCCGCCCGCTGACAGCGTGCCTCCGACAGAGAGGCCCAAGTAGTCGGTGAGGACGCGCGGGGTCAGCCCGTGCTGGAGCGTGCGTGCGAGGAGTGAGTTCCAGGTCGCGCCGGCGTCGACGGTCACTTCGTCTTCGGTGAGATCGTGAACCTCGGTCAGGGCGGTCAGGTCGATGACCAGACCGTCGAGCGCTTGCGCCTGTCCCAGGCTGGTGTGGCCGCAGCCGCGGGGCACGACGGCGATGTTGTTGGCCGCAGCGACGGGCAGGACGGCCTCGATGTCGGCTGTGGACCCGGCGCGGAGAACCGCGCGAGGCGGGCGGTTGACGATGCCACCGAAGTCGGCCGCCGCCAAGGCCGTCGCGGCGGGATCGGTGACCATCGTGCCGTCAAGACGCAAGTGGGAAAAGACGTTCGAAGTCAATGCGTTGTCCCCTCTTCCAGGTTGGCGATGCTGGCGCGCACGACGGCTTCGGCGGGATCGCCCCGGTGTTCGAAGATGGTCGCGGCCTCTTCGAGTCGACAGCGCGCCATGGTGCTGTCGCCGCGAGCGATCCACGTTCGTGCGAGAGCCCAGAGGGTGTCGGCTTGCCCCTTGTCGTCATGCGCGGCCCGTTGGACGGAAAGGGCCTCGTCAAGCCGGTGCAGCGCGTCGTCGAACATGCCGGCGGCGAGGTAGGTCGTTCCCAATTGGTAGAGCGAGAGCCCTTCGCCGTACTTGTCGTCGATGGACCTGCAGAGGGACAGTGCGCGGTCCGCGTACCGAAGCGCGTCTCCGGTGTGCTTCTCTGCCCGGCAAAGGTCGGCGAGATGTACCAAAGCCACCGATTCGGCGTGCTGGTCGTTCTGGTCGCGGTGGATCACCATACCGCGCTCCAGCGCGCTCTTGGCCATGCTGACGTCCTCCATGTCCGCGTGCGCGAGCCCGATGCCGATGTGGCACCACGCAGACCTGGTTGGTTCCCCCTCGTTTTCCAGCAGGTCCAGTCCTCGGCGAAACGCATCGCGGCCGCTTTCCGGGTTTCCCAATCCGAGTGCGACGAGGCCGAGGCCGGTCAGCATGTCCGCCTGCAGACAGGGGTCGCCGAGCTTGGCCGCGGCCTCCAGACCCAGGTGGTACGTGCGTTCCCAGATCGTCCACGGTTTGCGGAGGTGGAAGTAGGAAAAGAGTGCTTGCGAAAGCCGGCAGGCAAGATCAGGGTGCCCGATCCTGAGAGCAAGCCCGACCACCGCTGGAAAGCTGGCCAGTTCTTGCTCGCACCAGGCGAATGCCTCGGCGTAGCCAGGTAGCGCGGTATCGGAGGTCGGCGGCCGGAACGGCTCGAGGGCGCGCCCGGCCGCGGCGGCGGTGTCGAGGTACCACGACAGCTCACGTACTTGAGCTCGCTCTATCTCTTGGGCGGCGTCGACGGCGAGGGCCTGCTCGGATGCGTAGACCCGGAGCAGATCGTGCAGCCAGAAGTGATCCCGGCCGGCCTCCTCGACCAAGTGGCACGTGGCGAGTGCGTGAAGAAGCTGCGCTGCCTTGTCCACCGGTATGTCGGCGAGCGCCGCGGCCGCAGGAACACTGATGTCCTTACCGGGGTGCAGGCCGAGCATCCGAAACATCCGCGCTGCCGCCGTCGGCAGCGCGCGGTAGGACCAGGAGAAGACCGCCCGGACATCGGCGTCCTCGTCCGACGCGAGAGCGGCGAGCCGTTGACGCTCTTCGGCGAGGTCTTCAGCAAGCTCGGACAGCCGGATGGGATGCGCGGCGATCCGTTCCGCGGCGACCGCGACGGCGAGCGGGAGGTGGCCGCACCGGTCGAGGACAGCTTGCGCCGCCGCCGGCTCGTCGTTGACCCGCGAGCCCACGATTTCCTGCAGCAAACGGAGCGAATCGTCGGCGGGGAAGGGGGCTAGGGCCAGCTGTGCTGCACCCGCGCGTACGACCAGCCCGGTGAGCGTGACCCGGCTCGTCACCAGGACCGTGCTGCCGGCCGCGCCGGGGAGCAGAGGACGTACTTGGTCCGAAGAGACCGCGTTGTCGAGCACGACCAGGATGCGGCGATCGTGTGTCATCGTGCGAAACAGCGCGGCTCGCTTCTCCTCAGTGGAAGGTACGTCCGCGGGAGTCAGCCCTAGGGAAATCAGGAAGTCTTCCAGGATTTCGGCGGGGCTCGCCGGTGATTGGTGTCCTGAGTGGCCGCGCAGATCTGCGAACAGCTGGCCGTCTGGGAAGCGGTCGACCTCCCGATGGGCCCAGTAGAGGGCAAGGGTCGTCTTTCCGACTCCAGGTGGTCCGTGGACGGTCGCGATCGACAGCCGGTCAGCTTTCTCCGAGACCGCGTCGAGAGCCGACAACTGAGCGCGTCGCCCGACAAACCGGCCTGGAGCCGCCGGCAGCTGTGCGGGACGCGTTACCGCGGCTTGCGAATCACTCTGGCGTGGACGCGGAATCAGGGCCAGCAGTTCGCCGTCAGCTTCGAGTGCGTTGTCGCAAGCCTCAGCAAGCTCCGTGGTCGCGGCACGACGGCCATGCTCGACGTTGGCGAGGTGAGCCCGGCTGTAGTGAGTGCGAGCGGCCAGTTCCGTCAGTGAAAGCCCGCGAGCGATTCGCACATCCCGAAGGCCGGATCCGAAAGTCTTTCGCCTCTCAACTTCCGATCCCCGTGTTTCATGTTTCTTGTACATGAAAACAGAAACCCCCTGGTAATCGCGGTCGCTCCAGCAGATCCTGAGATGGAAGCACCGAGCGACGGATACGTACCCCTCGGCAACGAGGGTAGCGCCGCTGGAGCTTCGAGACAGGCAAGTCGCGGGACGCCGCGAGCAAGATCGTCCGCGAGGTGGACGGTCGAGTACTGAAAGTGATCATTGCTCAGTTTGTGACACCAGACGGGTGACATCACGAACGGTGCGCCGTGAGCGCTTCGTGACGGCCCCGCCTCGATCTTCGGAAGTGCCACCTGTCCGGTCGGACTGACACCTGTGTGGACGTCTGGCTGACTTAAGCCTCTTTGGAGAATGAAATGTCCATTTCTTCGCATCTTCGACGCGCTTCCGTTATTGGAGCGGTCGTTGTGTCAACCGGCTGTTCCGTGGCGATGGAAGCGTCAGCTCTGCCAGTGTCGGAGGGGGTGGAAACTTCTGGTTGCGGCTACATTGGCGGAGGTGAGTACACCCATTGTGTCAATGGTTCCGGGTCGACTGTGATGCTCGACGTCCGGGACATCTTCTTCAACTTGTACCACTACTGCGTCGGGCCGGGCACCACGAATCTGCAGCCGGTGATTCGCTGGCGTGTGGTGGGCGCTTGGTGGAACGGCGGAGTGGGCTGCAGCCCGGGGTACTACGGCCCCGCGTGATGCCACAGGGTGCCGCTCTCGTGCGAGAGGAGTGCGGGCGGTCGTTGCCGTTCGTTCCCGAAAGCGAGCGCTGTCGTTGGCGACAATCAGGCAGCGACCGTGAGCATCGCCGTCATCCCCGCCAGAAGGCACGGACCAAACGGCACAGCGCGGCTCGCTCGGTTGCGCGGTACGAGCAGAAGCGCCAAAGCGATGAGCGACGCAAGCACAACCGCGCCGGCCAGCTCGGCCCAGCTGGACCAACCGGTAACCAGACCGACCACGGCCGCGAGGCCAACGTCTCCAGAACCGACACCGCCTTCGACCAGAACCGCGAGCAACAGGTAGAAGCCTGCTCCCGCGAGCATCGCCCACAGTGCACGGAGTCCGGGACCTGGGTCGGAACGCGCCACGCACAGGAATGCGAGACCGAGCGCAGCGCCCACCAGCTGAGGCACGACGACGATTCGAGGTAACCGATGTTCAAACCAGTCGATGATCGACAACGGGACTCCGAGCACCAGTACGAAGGCGTAGACCGGCAGCTCCCCGCGGGAGCCGACACGCCAGGCGAGGATCCCGAGAGCCAATGCGGTGAGGAACGCGCCAAACCACCACGACGACGCGATCTGTGCCGGTCGACTGGAGAACCGCTTGGTGATCAGGCTTCCCCCGGCCCCGAGGCTGAAGCCCGCTACTGCGCTGATGATGGCCGGCCAACCGTTCACAGCGGTGCCGCCGAGTTGTCGCTGATGCAGCTCCCCATGAAGCAATGCTGGCCAGCTCGTTGGCAGACTGCACTGCTCGTCCCACCAACGAGTGAACTTCGGGGGAGGTGGCGTCGGCGACATGACGGTCAGCTGATCATTCCCAAGGGAGGGGACGTCATGAGTCTGCGTCACGGTGCCATCGGTGCCTCTTTGGTCTTGCTGCTTGGAGCATGCAGCTCCGCCACGCCGAGTGGACCACCGATGCCTTCAAGTACCACGGCGGCAACGAGGAGTGTGCTACCGCAGCCGGTAGACGAAGCGAAAGAGCGCGCGGTGGCTGCCTACCTCGGCATGTGGAACGACATGGCCGACGCCGCCGTGACCTCGGACTGGCAATCACCGAAGCTGGCGTTGAACGCCACGGCCGACGCACTGTCGAGGATTTCCCGCGGTCTGTACGCCGACCACTACAACGGCCTCGTCACCAAGGGAAAACCGGTCAACCATCCGACGGTCGAATCCGTCGAGCCCGCGGTTGCTCCGACCACGGTCGATATCGTCGACTGCGGGGACGACAGCCAGTGGCTCAAGTACCGCGCCGACACCGGCCAACAGGCCGACGACGGACCGAGCGGACGTCGCCACATCGACGCAAAGGTCAAGAAGGCCGTGGACGGCTCCTGGAAGGTCGTCGACTTCGCGATCCAGGGCGTGGGGACATGCTGACGCGGGTTCCGGTGGTCGGCGGAATGATCGTCACCCTGCTGCTGAGTTCGGCGGCCAGTGCCTCGGCTGGTGGCTGGGGTTCCGTCGACTGTGCGCAAGAGTCATCGCCCTACTGCGAACTCGGAGCTGGAAAGACCGGAAAGGCCCCAGAAGGCAACGGCCGGGTACCGGACGAGCCGAGCCGGAAGGGCGGCGGCGGAAAGGCCACCCCTCCTCCCGGTGACCGGATCATCGGCGGTAGCTCGCCGGTGGCGAACTGCTCGTACGTCCGGAGCAACTTCCAGCCTCCGGCGAACGGCGTCCAGACCGTGGCGTTCCGCGGTGCTGCGCGTGCTGCTCCGCCTGTCGTTCTCGCGTCCGCGCCGCTTCCACGAGCAAGCAACGTCGTCGCGCGGCAGAGTGGGGCGTGGTACGTCTACCGGTGTACTGGTCCGGGTTTTCACGATGGTCTGTACCGAGCGCCGATCTGGCTCCCCGACGGAGCGGCTCCTGCCGAAGCGGCCCTGCCCTCTCCGCAGGAACTGGCGGAGCAGGCTCGAACTCAGCTGCGCTTGCCGTCTCCGCATATCGAAGCCAACCCGGTCGGCGACAAACTGGTGAGCCTCCCGACCTGGCTGTGGCTGGACCGCGGCAACTGGGGAACGCGACAGGCGACGGCGGCTGTTCCCGGCGTATCGGTGACGGCGGTGGCGACGCCCAAGTCCGTCTCCTGGTCGACGGGCGACGGGGATACCGTGACCTGCTCCGGCCCGGGAACCCCGTTCGAGGCCGGGCGAGACGCCTCGACGTCCTCCCCTGATTGCGGTCACACCTATCGCCGGTCCTCGGCCACAGCTCCAGCCCAGCAGTTTCCGGTCAGGGCAACGGTCCATTGGACGGTGACCTGGGCCGGAGCCGGGGCGAGCGGCACGTTCCCCGACTTGACCACGTCGGCGGCGGCAGCTTTCCGAGTTGCCGAGATCCAGGCGCTCGGTACCGGGCGCCGCTGACCCGCCGACCCGGCTGTCGACAGCCGGTCGGCACATCCACATTCCCGCTTTGAGCTGTGCACCAGCGTCCAGGAAGTGCACGGCGCGGTCGAACCATGCCTGGGAGGCACCTCGTGACCAGCATCCGTACCGGTGACCACGACACGAGAACTGAGCCCGGTTCCGTCTCGTGGCTGGGGAAGAAAGGCCAGCTGGCCGCGGTGCCAGCTGGTCGGCGAACACGTCGGAACCTGCCGCACCTGCTCGTCGGCGTCCTGCTCGTCCTCGTGTGCGTCGGCGGTGCGCTGTGGTGGACCACCAGCGCGCAGGGCCGGGTCCCGGTGCTCGCGGTCGCCCGGCCGCTGAGCGTCGGACACGTTCTTGAGCGGGCGGACGTCCGCGAGGTCGAGATCTCGGACGTCGACACGATCGCGACCGTGCCAGCAGAGCAGGCGACCACCGTGCTCGGCCGGCCGATGGCCACGAACCTCAGCCCGGGTGCGTTGCTCACCCCAGGCAGCGTCGGCCCGGCAGCGGTCCCCGCCGCAGGCCACGCCATCGTGGCGGTCGCGCTGAAGCCGGGGCAGTTCCCGCTCGAGGTCGCAGCCGGGTCGCCCACCCTCGTCGTGGTCACCGCGCCGTCGTCGCCCTCCGGTTCGTCAGTCGCGCCGGAGAGCGGGCAGATGTGGCAGGCCACCGTGACCGGGCTGGTCAAAACGGAGTCCGACCAGACCACCGTGATTTCACTGCAACTCTTGGGCGATGCCGCGCTTGCGCTCGCCCGGGTGCCGGTCGGCCAGGTGTCGCTGGTCATGCTCGCGGGTGGTGAGCGCTGATGTTGATCGCTCTCGCCAGCGTGAAGGGCTCGCCGGGCGTCACCACCTTCGCCCTCGCCCTGGCCGCGAGCTGGCCGGCCGACGTCCGTCGCGTGGTCGTCGAGTGCGATCCCGCCGGCGGTGACCTCGCGCAGCGATTCGGCCTGGCCACATCGCCTGGTCTGCTCAGTCTCGCCGCGGCTGCTCGACAGCCAGTGGATCCCGACGTCGTCTGGAACCACACCCAACCGCTTCCCGGCAGCATCCAGGTCATACCGGGCCCGCCGGGAGGCCAGCAGGCGCGTGCCGCACTGAGCACCCTGACTTCGCCGACCTCGCCGCTCTACGGCACGGCCCGCCAACCGGCGGTGGCGATGTTCGCCGATTGCGGACGATTGGACCCGGGTTCGCCCGCCGAAGGGGTGATCCGGCACGCGGACGTCCTGCTGCTGATCTCCGGCACCTACAGCGACGAGCTCGCCCACCTCGCCACCCGCGTTCACGAGCTGGGCCACACTGCCGCCCGGGCATGCCTGGTACTCGCCGGCCACGGGCACCCAACCCACGCTGTCGAGCGCGAGCTGCGCATCCCGGTCATGGCGCGAATTCCCGACGACCCGAGCGCAGCCGCGCGCTACACCGGGCGAGCAGCCACCGGCCGGCGGCGACCAGGTGGGCTCATCCGGGTCGCGAACGTCGTCGCTCAGGCCCTGTCCAATGGGTCCCCTCGCGGACCGTCCCAGCCCATCCCGGACTTCGTGCAGCAGGTGCCGGGCGTGCCTGCCCAGCCCACTGCGGCGTCCGGCGTCCGCTTACTTCCGCCGCCGGCCCTGCATAACGGCCACCCCCAAACCAGTGCTTCCGGGAAGGACGTTCGGTCATGACGATTCTCGACGAACACCGCCGGCCCGATCCGGCAGCCGACTCCGGTCCCGAGGGCCGCTTGCGGGCCTTTCTGCGGCGCACGCTCGCCGACGAGCTGCCGAGCCGGGTCGGCGCGGCAACGGAGCCGATGACCGCGGCGCAGCGCCGCGAGTGGGCCCGTGACGTTCTCCGCGCCGCGGTGGCCGCGCACAGTGAGGCCGAGCTGCAAGCGGGACAGGTACTGCTGGCACCGGACGCCGAGGCGCTGCTCGTCGAGGCGGTCCTGGACGAGGTCTTCGGGCTGGGCGGACTGCAGCCACTGCTCGACGACCCCGCGGTCGAGACCATCAACGTAAACAGCTTCGACCGCGTCTTCGTCCAGTACGCCGACGGCACTCGCGCCCAAGTTGCCCCGGTCGCCGCCTCGAACGACGAGCTGACCGACCTCGTCCGCACCCTCGCCGCCCGGGCGTCCTCGGAGGAACGCCGCTTCGATCGCGGCTCGCCCGCGCTGAACCTCCAGCTGCCCGGCGGCGAGCGCCTGTTCGCCGTGCTTGGGCTCACCGCCGGCGGGGTCACCGCGTGCTCGATCCGCCGCCACGGCTACCTCACGACCAGCCTCGCCCAGCTGAGCCGCCGCGGCACCCTCGACGTCGGCCTCGAGCGGTTCCTGCGCGCGCTCGTGCGTGCCCGCAAGAACGTCCTGATCACCGGCGGCGCCGGGTTCGGCAAGACGACGCTGCTGCGGGCGATGGCGGCCGAGATGGATCCGCTGGAACGCATCGTCACCATCGAGGACGCCTTCGAGCTCGGCCTCGGGCTCGATCCGCGCCTGCACGCCGACGTCACGGCCCTGCAGGCCCGCCAGCCCAACGTCGAAGGCGCGGGCGCGATCAGCCAGGCCGAGCTCGTGCGCTGGGGCCTGCGGATGTCCCCGGACCGCGTGATCGTCGGCGAGATCCGCGGGCCCGAGGTAATTCCGATGTGCAACGCGATGTCCCAGGGCAACGACGGCTCGATGGCGACGTTGCACGCGAGCAGCTCGAAGATCGCCTTCACCCGGCTGGCGTCCTATGCCGCCCAAGGCGCCGAACGGCTCTCACTGGAAGCGACCGCGCTGCTGGTCGCATCGAGCGTGCACTTCGTCGTGCACCTGGCCAAGGCTGCCGACCGCACGACCCGGGTCGTCTCCTCGATCCGCGAGGTCGTTGACGCCGATGGCGGAACCATCATCTCCAACGAGGTCTACCGCCCCGGCTCTGACCTTCGAGCGCGTCCGGTCGCTGGCGCGCTGCGTGCGAACACGCTCGACGACCTCGTCGACGCCGGATTCGACCCGGACCTCCTTGCCGCGCCGGAGGGGTGGTGGGCGACGTGACCGACACCCTCATCGGCAGCCTCACCGGACTCGGCAGTGCCATGGGCATGCTGCTCGTCATCGTCGGCTTCCGCCAGCCGCAGCTACCGTCCGGCGCGCTGCCTTCCCGGAGTGCGTGGTGGCGAGTCGATCGAACCTTCGTGCTCCGGTCGGGCGTGGCCCTCGGCGTCGGCCTGCTGGCCGGCGCGATAACCGGCTGGGTCGTCGGGGGAGTCCTCGCCGCGGCAGCGGCGTGGTTCTTGCCCGCGTTGGTCGGACCCGACCGTGCGCACATCCGCCGGGTCGCGCGGATCGAAGCCGTGGCGTCGTGGACGGAGATGCTGCGCGACACGCTCTCGGCCGCGGCCGGGCTCGAACAGGCGATCCTCGCGACCGCCCCGCTCGCGCCCACGGCGATCCGCGAGGACGTCGGCCACCTCGCGGCGCGGCTGCGGAGCGGGCATCGGCTCGCGCCGGCGTTGCGACATCTGGCCGAGGAACTGGCCGACCCGACCGCGGACCTGGTCATCGCCTCGCTGGTCCTAGCGGCCGAACACCATGCTCGCCAACTCGGCGACCTGCTCGGCTCGCTGGCAGAGACCGCGCGAGCGCAGGCGGCGATGCGGATGCGCGTGGAAACCGGCCGCGCCCGCACCCGAACCTCGGTGCGGGTCGTCGTCGCCACCACGATCGCGTTCGCCACCGGCGTCGTCGTGCTCAACCGCGCCTACCTCACCGCCTACGACAGCCCGCCCGGCCAGACCGTCCTGCTCGTCATCGGCGCGCTGTTCAGCAGCGGGTTCGCCTGGCTGACCCGGATCGCCGCCGGCCGCCCCACTGCCCGGGTGCTCTCGCTGGCCGACCCGCCCGAGCTCGAACCGACCACAGCCGCCACGGCGTCGTGGGGTGGTGAGCGCGTATGACCGCCGCGATTCTCTTCGGCCTCGGAGCCGGCCTCGGCCTCTGGCTGGTAGTGATCTGGGCGATCCCGCCGCAAGCCACGCTTCGGGGCAGGTTCGCCGACCCGGGGGACGACATCGGCTCGATTGCGGCGGTCACCGAGACATCGTGGGCCACCACCATGGCAGGGCCTCTCGTACCCAGCCTGCGCGCACTCGGCTTACCCGGAGACCGGCTGGCCCGCGATCTCCGTGTCGTGGGCCGCGGCGCTGACACCCACCTGGCTATGAAGGCGCTACTGGCCTGCACCGGTCTGCTGACGCCGCTGCTGTTACAAGGCCTGGTCGCGGTCCTCGGCGTGCCCCTCGGCTTCGACGTACCGTTGGTGTTCGCGCTCGTGGGCGCCGCAGCCGGGTTCATCGCTCCCGACCTCGAGGTCCACGGCAAAGCCACGCGTGCACGTGCGGAGTTCCGCGCCGCGTTGTCAGCGTTCCTGGACCTCGTCTGGATCACCCTCGCCGGCGGTTCCGGTGTCGAAGCCGCACTCTTAGCTGCTGCGGACGTCGGTCGCGGCGGCGCCTTCGGCCAGTTGCGCCGCGTTCTCGATGCCGCTTTGCTGACCCGCACCGCGCCGTGGACGACGTTGCGACGGCTCGGGGAAGAACTGGACATCGCTGAGCTCGCCGAGCTCGCCGCGTCGGTTTCGCTCGCCGGCACCGAGGGTGCCAAGGTCAGAACCTCCCTGGCCGCAAAAGCTGCGGCGCTGCGCACTCACCTGGTCGCCGAGGCCGAGGCCGACGCTCAAGCCGCGACCGAACGTATGGCGCTGCCGGTCACCCTGCTGTTCCTCGGCTTCCTCGGATTCATCGCCTACCCGGCTGTCACCCAGGTCCTCAACGGACTCTGACCATCCACAGGAGACATTATGCTGACCTACTGCCGAACGCTCTGGAGCTTGATCTCCGCGCGAGTGCTCCTGTTGCGAAAAGACAACAGCCGTGGCGAGATCACCACCACGGTCATCGTCACCGCGCTCATGGCCGTGCTCGCCATCGCGCTGATCGCGATCATTGCCGCCAAGCTGACCGCCAAGGCCAACAGCATCGACCTCGGCGGCTGACGTGAAATCGACACTGGCCGGCCGCGGTCGGCGGCGCGTCAGGCGCGCGCTGGCAGGGGACCGAGGAGCGGTCACCACCGAGCTGGTGATCGCGACCCCGCTGCTGTTGCTGGCGTTGCTGGCGATCGTGCAGTTCGCCCTTTGGTCACACGCGACCCACGTCGCGCAGGCGGCTGCCGCCGAGGGACTCGCCGCCGCGCGTACCCAGGACGGCACCGCCGCGGGCGGCCGGGCCGCCGCCCAGCGGCTGCTCGACGACCTCGCGCGCGGCCCCTTGCGATCGTCGCGCGTCGAGGTGGCGCGGACGGCGACCTCGGCGTCGGTGAGCGTGCAGGGCGAGGCCGTTGCTGTTCTGCCCGGCGTGCACCTGCACGTGCACGCCGAAACCGCAGGCGAGGTCGAAAGGTTCGTTCCCGACGCCTGATCGAAGGGGAGAAGCCGTGTCATTGCTGGAGAAGTCAGACCCGGTGACCATCGGAAATTTCGTCGACGGTCCCGACACCATGCTGTGGAATCCGGCCCTCACAACGAAACGTTGGCGCGCGGAGGTGTTTCGTGCCTTCCTCCGGCGAGCCTTCTCGATCCGCTGCGTAGCCGGGCTGCTCGCCTTCGCTCTCGTGCTGGGCTTCGACGTCGCCGAGAGCCTCACAGGCGCGCTGACGATCGGCGGTGGCATCGCGCTCGCGCTGAGCGGGTTGGCGGATGCGGTCATCACCGCGGCCTCCCTGGCCACCGATCACCAGCACAAGCCCGGACAGCGCTGCCGACTGGAGCGATCGCCTGGCGAATTTTTCCTCCGAAGCCATGACTTCGCCGACCTGGACGAGGCAGCTAGCCAGACCGCCGGGCTCCTGGTTGACCTCACCGGCGAACTGCACGACACATCGGCCCGCGACTGGCTCGACCCGGAGCTGTCCGGCCGAGTCCACCAGATCGTCTGGGATGCACTGACCCGCCTGTCCCGGACCGGCGCTGCTCGCCGGCACGCCGCACGGCTCGCCGTGACCCAGGGAGAGAGCGACCTCGCGGCCACGATCATGGCAGCGATTGCCGAGTTCGACGCGCTGCTCGGCGAGCTGGTCTTTCACCTGCAAGGGTGCGTCACGCTCACACGAGAATGGGAAGCCAAACTTCGGCATGCCGAGCTGCTCAAGCGCACGACCACCGTCTGCTCCGAGCTGGAGGCGGCGTCCGTCCGCCCGGTGGTCGTAGATGCTGTGGAGCTGCCGTGCTCCGTTTTTGCCTACGTCACCGCGGCCCGCGACCTGACCGAAGCCGGCCCGTTCCCGTGGGAACGATCACCGGCGGAGCCGGTCCGGTGACCGCCACGCCCCGCCCGGTGATGGGCTGGTGGCGTGCCGAGCGCGGGTCGGTGACCGCCGAGGCCGTCCTGATCGCGCCGGTCCTGGTCATGCTGCTGGTGTTCATCGCTGTGGTCGTCCACCGCGGCGTCGACGCGCGACTGCGCCTCGACGACGCCGCACACCAGTCCGCGCGCGCCGCGAGCCTGCAGCGCACTCCCGCGGCCGCCACCGCCGCTGCGGAAGCGACCGCCAGATCGGCCTTGGTCGACGCCGGGCTGGTCTGCCGCGACGCCGCGGTCAGCACGACGACCTCGTCGAGCCCGGGGCGCACCGTCATCGTCAGCGTCCGCTGCACCGTCGATTTCGGCCAGGCGTTCGTCCTCGGCGTCCCAGGCAGCCGGACGCTCAGCGCCACGGCCACCGAGGTCATCGACACCTACCGCTCCCAGCCAACCGCCGGAGGCGCGTGATGAACGCCCGCTGCGCGGCGTGGTGGCGAGCCGAGAAAGGTCAGGTATCGGCGTTCGTCGTCGTGCTGGTGCTCGGGCTCCTCGCCTTGGTCGGCCTGGGACTCGACGGCGGCCTCGCACTCGCCGCAAAGGTGCGAGCCACCGGCCAGGCCGAGTCCGCCGCTCGCGCCGGCGCGCAAGCGATCGACCTCGCCGCCTACCGGGCCACCGGCGCGCTGCGGCTGGTGCCCACAGAAGCCGACGGCCTCGTCCGCCGCTACCTCGCCAGCGTTGGTGCCACCGGCACGGTGACGGCCACGGCCGACACCGTGACCGTGACCGTCACGACCAGCCAGCGCACTCAGCTGCTGTCGCTCATCGGCATCCCGTCGATCGACGCCCATGGCAGCGGCGCGGCCCATCCCCAGCGCGGCGTCGCCGAGGTTTCCCGTGAGTTCGCGAATTCTGAAGTGCAGACTGGGGTGAACTGACGTGTATGCCTTCGCTTTCAAGGTACCTCGGCTCGTGGGTTCGCGAACCGAGGTGTCGGGGCGGGTAGTGTTGCCGTTGTGCTGCTCTACCTTGTGTGAGGCAGCGCGGCCATCTGCGAGGCGTTGGTCCGAACGTACGACCAGGCAGCAGACGTTATGCGTCGAGGTATGCGTACTTGCTGTCACCGGGCTCGAGATGTACTTGACCGTCCCTGACGTGCAGCTGGGTCATGGTCATCTGCTCGTCGCTGACGATAAACAGGCCTCGGATCAGGGGTTTGGACCCGGACGCGGCGAGGGGGGCCAGCTGGCGCAACTGGTTCACGAACCAGTTGATGCCGTCGGGTTCGACGTGCAGGCCGTAGAACGCGTACCAGTGCCCGGTGTTCTGCTGATGAGGGAATCGCCAGCCGAAGTTGTCCCACTCGTTGACGACTTCCTCTTCGACAAAGTCTCTGACGAGCGCGATGTCATCCCGGGCACCTTCAAGCCACCCTCTGATGTTGACAAGCGCCGCGTTCGTTGCTGCCATCGCGGTGTTCCCTCCTCTTGCACTCTGAGCCGGAGTCAGACCCGCGGACGTCGGGCTGTACGTCATTGTCCTCGTCTGGCTGTTCACATCGTCTCGCGGGGTTATCGGCAGTCGGGTGGAGGTCGCCTACTGCTCGGCTTGCGATGGCCAGATGTCGGGCAGGTCCAACTCCTGACGTGCAGCAACCAAGAACCTGCGGTGAGCCTTCCAGAGCTCGTCGAAGAGCTCTGTTGGAATGTCCTGTTCGGTGTGCGTAGCACGTGCCGCGGCGATGCGGCGAGTGCGATCGATGAGTTCCTTGGCCGCATCTGCGGTCTCTCGTTGCGCCGATACGAGCCTGACTGTCATGATCGCAGCTTCGAACTTCTCGCGATATGGCCGGCCGACCTCATCGAAGTACGGCATCATTTCATCCGGCTTGCGAGGACTGGGAGAAGCAAATATTCGAGCGTCTTGGTCGAGCGCGAACGCAAGGTACTGCCGATATGCGGAGAGGAACTCGTTGTAGGCAGACAGTCGGATGTCGCGCCATTGCCGGGCGTGGTCTCGTCGCCACAACCGCTCTTGGTTGCGGGTGCTGAGCCAGCCACCAAGCAGCACGCCCATCAGCGTGAGGAACGACGTAGTCGCGCTCGTTGCGAAGTTCATCGACACCGCCCTTATCTTGTCGTTGCAGCACTTTTGAGGATGCACGCGAAGTCAAGAGGCGCCAGGAGCTTTGCCGCCGCAGCGGTCGCGGTTAGCGCGCGGTGCTCAGGTCTGCGTGTTCTGGTCGGTGGCGGCGGTGTAGCGCTCGGCGCCGCCGACGGACAGGTCGAACAGGTCGCAGAGTCGGCGTATGTCGCCGCCAGTGGCGTGGACTTCGTGCAGGATGCGGTCCTCCCGCAGAGCTTGGGTAGACAGGCCCAGGCGGTGCGCCAGCCATTCGATCTGGACCGGGCCGACGTGGTTGGCGCTGCGGTAGTGGATGAACAGGTGTGGGTTCGCTGTGGCGGGCCAGCGGGCGGCACGGTAGTCGAGGTAGACGCGCAGGCGGGCGCGCACCGGGTGGGCCAGCGGGATGCTGCGGTCGCCCAGATGCAAACGCCCATCGTAGACATCAGTGACCTGCAGGTCGCGCAGCTGTCCGGACGCCAGGGCGTGGAAGGCCACCAGCGCGGCGAGCGCGGCGCGGGTGGGATCGCCGTCGGCCAGGGCTTCACGGATGCGGTCGACTGGGGCGGGCAACGGAATACGTCCGGTGTGTCGACGACGGGGATGCCTGTGGTCGGGTTGACGAAGACACGCTTGTGAACCTTGAGCAGCCGGAAGACCGACCGCAGCCCCTGGAGCATGGTGTGTCGGGGCGTGCCGGAGGCGGGCAGCACTGCGAGCACCTGATCTCGGGTGATTTCCCGCAGGTGCTCGTGTCCGGCCTCGGCCCAGGCGTGCAGGGCGGGCAGTGCCCACCGCAGCTTGGACTGGACCGTCCGTGGAGCGCGGGGTTTGCTGCGGGGTGGGCTGGTGTGGCCGCGTCGCATGACGTCGAACCAGAGCTGCAGGTCGGTCACGATGGCAACGGGCAGCTTGGCGGTTTTGGCGGCGAACCACCGTTCGATGGTGGGGACGCGGTCGTCGTGGAGGTACCCGACCGCGGCCAGGACGTCGAGGATCGGGCGCACCGGAACACGCAAGCTGGACAGGGCAATGACATCGGTGGCGTTGATGGCTGCGCCGGAGGTGTCCTGCAACCCGAGCAGGATGTGCAATCCCATCCGGGTGCGGGTGGTGACCTTCCCGTCCCAGCCGTGGCGGGCCGCGTGCTCGGTGACGCACGTGTCCAAATAGGTCACCAAGTCGGGATCGGCGGGTTGGGGGAAACCGTGCTCCCGGCCGGCGCGGAGGTCTCGGGGGAGATCGAAACCGGCCAGCTGCTGGTGGCGCGCCGGGTGGCGAGGCGGAATCGGGTGCGCGACGAGCAGGCGACGCCGTTGGGATGCGGCGGCTCGGGCGGCACGGACGCCGAGCCCGGAGAACATGTCGGCGAAATACAGCTGGTGTCCCCAGCGCCGGACGTGCTCGGCAAGTTCTTCTCGCGCGATGTCCGGCAGCCAGAGCGGCTGCTTGCGGCAGAGCCGGCAGATGCCGTCGTCGTTGATATGACGGCTTTGTCGGCACATTCCGCAGGTTTCGAGGTGGGGATGGTTGCGACGCCAGGCGCGGCAGCCCTCGCACAGCCAGTTGTTGCCCCGGCGGGTGCCCCAGGCGTGGCAGTCCGGACAAGAGTCCACCGTCAGCGGCGAGAACCGGTAGCAGCGGACACACAACCCGGCGGTGTAGTAGTCGGTGGGCGTGCCGCATTTGCTGCACGGCGGCGGTGTCACCGGGCTGCCGGGCTGGCATGGATAGCAGTACTCGGCCTGGTGGTGCTTGACCGGCCGCTGCCCGCAGCGGGTGCAGGGCCGCGGGGTCGTGGTGGTGTTCGGACGCAGGGCGTCGAAGATCGTCCATTGCCGCATTTCCGGCGGACGGGTTCCGGTGGCGCCGAACCGTGCGGTCGGACCGGGTCGCTGGCGAGGCGGACCGGGGAGGGTGGCTTTTCCTCTCCGGCTGCGAAACAGGTCGGCGAAGAACAGCTGATGCCCGTTCTCGACCGCGGCAGTGATGTCGTCGATGCCGAGCAAGTCGGCCTGCCGCCAGCACAGCCGGCACGCGCGCAGCACCGGGTCGACCGCCACACGCCGGCCGCACGTGAGGCAGTCGCCGACCGCGCGGCGCTGCCGCCAGCCGCGGCAGCCGTGACACAGCCACTTGTGTGTGCGGGTTGCGCCCCAGGCGTAGCAGTCATCGCACGAGTCGATGGTCAACGGCGAGAACCGGTGGCAGCGGGTGCACAAGCCCGCGCTGTAGTAGTTCTCGGTCGTTCCGCAGCGCTGACACGGCGGCGGGGTCACGGGGCCGCCGGGCTGGCAGGTGTAGCAGTAGTCGGATTGGCGATGTTTGACCGGCCGCACGCTGCACACGCGGCAGGTCCGCGGCCACGGTCGCTTGGTCACGCCGGCGGCACCGACCGGTGCCGCCCCAACCGCGGTGTCACGACCGCGCCGCCGGTCGCCTCCACCTTTTTGGTCGGCTTGCGTGCCGCGACCTTCTCAGGCTCGCACAGCAACAGGTCGGTCGGCTCGCATGCCAGCACCGCGCAGATCACGTCTAGGTCGTCGAGCCGGATGGTGGTCGGGGTGCCGGTCCACAGTGCCGACATCTTGCCCGCGCTGATCTCCAGCCCGGCGTCGGCCAACCGGCGACGCATCTCCGTGGACTTCCAGATCCCCGCCTCAGCCGCTTTCATCCGCAGATTCCACCGCATCGCAACACCTCCCTTACTGCCCGAGCCGGGACGCCACTCGCTGATTTGCCGTTTCCCACGCGTGCTCAACGTGGTTGGCATGGACGTGGATGTACCGAGTCGTCGTCGAAAGCCACTCGTGACCGAGAATCTCCTGTATAGCCTTGAGATCCATCCCGCGCATGTACAACGAGGACGCGCAGTAGTGCCGCAACCCGTGTGGTGTCAGCCGACCGGTCCACGAGGGAAGCCACCTGCTGACCGCTCCGGCCAGCCCGGAGCGCAACGCGTCGTCGCCGACTCGCGTGCACAAGCCGGTGTCCCGATCGTGGCGCTCGCTGGGCAGCAGCGGGGCATCCGGGTCCGCCCAGTCCGGCCCGAACTGGTGGCGCACGTCGGTCAACCACCACTCCAGCAACGCGTCGACCTCGTTGATCGCCGGCACCAGGCGGGGCTTGTGGCCACGGCCACGGCTGCCCTTGCCGAACCGCACATGCACCTTGCCGTGCTCGCCCAAGTCAGGTCGCCAGTCACGGATGTCGAGCATCAGCGACTCGGTGATCCGCAAGCCCGCCCGGCGCCACAACGAAGCCGCCATGTAGTCCCGCGCGGCGGGCAGGAACTTTCGGGCCTCGGGCAGCGCGTCGCGCCACGCGGTGAACAGGGTTTCGACTTCCTCCTGCGAAGGCGGTATCCGTGCGGCTATGTAAGCCGGCTTCGAGGGCCGGTTGAACTCATCGACAGGCTGTTCAAGCACGTGCCCCGTCAAGGCGTGGATGTCGCCCTGGTAGCGCGCGACCAGGAAGTCGAAGAACGCGGCCAACGTGCCGGCCTTGGCGTACACAGTGGACGCCGCCCGGCCCCGCCTGCGCTGATCAGCCAGGAACCGATCGACATCATCCGGTCGTGTAGTCCACACCGGACGGCTCATGGAGCGCACGAACTCGAACACCACCGACCGATACGACCCCACGACGCCATCGGTCACTCCAGCACCGACCTGCGCGAGGGCGAACTGATCCACCAGCTCCTGCTCGAAGTCCTCGAACTCCTGAGCGGTGCGCAACGGCCGCGCGGATCCCAACGACCGCACCTCAGCCAGTGTCACGAGTACCCCTGTTCATCGGGAGACGGGATCTGTCAAGAACATCGGCATCTCGTCAGGAATCTCGACCCTCGATCGGAATCTCCACGCGATCGAGTGACCCCCGTTCCACCAGGCCAAGGGCCGGACCTGGGACTGAGCTCGCCGAGCAAACCCGCGGCATTTCATGCACTGGAGCCCTGACCAACGAAGGAGGACCATGATGATCACGACCGACGAGATCGAGAGGCGCGTCGAGAAGGTCGACGCGGAGAAGAGCGTGAGGAGGACCGCGGCGGCGCGCGAGGTCGGAGAACTCGCGCATCGTCGCACCACACTCGTCGAGCAGCTGGCGGACGTCGAGCGCCGGCTCGGAGCTGTCATCGCGGCCGCCGCCGACGTAATCGGTACCGACGAGCTGGCCGAGTTCACCGACGTTCCGGCTGCCGACCTCACCAGCTGGTTGACAGCCGGCAAGCCTCGCGCCCGGCGCGGACGGCCGCCCGGTAGCCGCCGCCCGAAGCCGGAAATCCGGCCTGAGACCTCGCTGGCGCCCGCACCGGCGGAACCTCGACCGGGGCCGCCGTCGGCGGGTGTGCGGCCCTCGGTGGTCCAGGGCGAGCGACGCTGAGCTGTGCCTATAGAACGGCAGACCGGACGGCGGCGACCTCGTCGTGCGCTCGTGCTTGGCGCAGGGCGGCTGCTGCATGCCGGTGTGGCGCTCGCGCTGCTGTCCGGGTTGTGTGCCGGGCTGCCGGGGGCGTTGGTGCGGTTCGTCGGCTGGCCCCTTCCAGATCACCTGCCCACCATGGCGGAGCTCGGCGAGGTGCTGACGGCTCGGCTGTCGACAAGTCTGCTGCTCGACGTGCTCGCGTGCGGCGCGTGGCTGCTGTGGGCTGCATTCCTCGTCGAGCTCGCCCGGTGCGCACGCGACCTCGTCCTCACCGTCGGCCGGCCGGACTCAGCCTGGCATGGCAGCCCGCTCCGCCGGGTCGCGGCGGTGCTCATCACGACCGTTGTCGTGTCGTTCGTCAGCCGCACCGCCCTCGCCGCCTCCGGCGGAGGCAGCATGATGCAGACCGGTATGAGCTCGTCGGTCACTACTCCATCGGACGTCGACGGCCGCCCTGAGGACATCGAGCTGGTGCGTCCGCCCCACGACGGTGTCCACGATTCGCTGTACCGGATCGCGCAACGCCGCCTCGGCGACGGCAACCGCTGGCCAGAGATCTGGCGCCTGAACGCCAAGAGCACCCAGACCGGCGGTCGCACGCTTACCTCACCCAACCTGATCCACCCCGGCGACCGGATCCGCCTACCGCCGACGGCCAGGCCCGTAGAGCCCACACCACCGCAGCGACAGTCGCCATCAGCGCAGCCCGCGGCTAGCTCCGCGCCGAGCCCGGCGGCACCTCCCGCCGCTGCGCCGAGCCCCGGCCCGTCGTGGGAGCCCGGCGTGTACGTGGGCCTTGGGCTGGCGGGCGCGATCAGTGCGGCGCTGCTGATCGCCCGACGACGTCACCGTGCCGGCTACCGGCCCGGCAGCGGCCGGCGCGGTGACGACCTGCCCGTTGCCCCGGTCGTCTACCAGCTACACCTGGCACACCAGCACGCTCAAACCAGGCTCGACGAGTTCGATGTCGCCGAGGCAGAAGCGGACGGCGACCTTCCCGAGCCGGATACGCGGCTCAAGCTGGGTGATCCTGCAGACGAGGCGGCCGCGGAACTGGCGTTGGACCTCGCAGCCACGCACGGCCTCGGTCTCATCGGCCCCGGCAGCCACGCCGCGGCCCGCGCGCTGCTGCTCACGACCATGACCTCCATCCGCCACTGCGAGGTCGTCGCGCCCGCCGCGGACCTGCGTGGCTTGCTCGGCGTCCCGGAGACCGGCGCCGAACTACCGTCCTGCGTCCACGCCGTCGACGACCTCGCTGCCGCGCTCGCGCGCCTCGGTGACCAGGGACCGCCTCAGAACTTGCGGCGAATTCTCTTGGCCGATGCGCCGGCAGGCGAACTCGATCGCGCCCGGCTGCAGCACGCCCTCGCCGACGGCGCGAGCACAACCGTGCTGCTGCTCGGCCAGTGGCATCCGGGTGTCACGGTCTATGTGGACGCCGCGGGCACGATCACCGCAACGTCGCCCGGTCCGGGTGAGGTGCTGCGCGGCCGGCGAGCCTTCTCCCTTCCCGAATCCGCGACCCGCGAGCTGTTCGCCCTCTTCGACGCTGCACACGGCGCTCAGGCCGAGCACCTCGAACCTGCTCTCGAGCCCACCCACGGGTTGGAGATCGCAGACCCGCCGTGTCTTGGTCAAGCAGAAGCGCAGGCCGAGCCGGTCACGGAACTGACCGTCGACACCGAGCACGACGCGTCCACGTCGCTGGTGCTGTCGGTGTTCGGGCAGCCGACGTTGAGGTGGCGACCGGACGTCACGTGCCCCAGCCACACCGTCGAAATCACCGGCAGGCTGTCAGCGCGGCTGTGGGAGCTGCTGCTCTACCTTGCCCTGCACCCGCACGGAGTTCCGCGGGCCGCGATCATCGACAGCATATGGGCCAGCCGCCCAGCGCAGGACCCGGCCGCCGTTCTGCGCACCGTCCTGTCCCGCCTCCGCAGCACCCTCCACAAAGCCACGTCCCCGGACATCGGCGACCTCGTGGTCGCGCAGCACGGCAGGTATCGGCTCGAGCCGTCCATCGTCGAAGTCGACTACTGGTCTTTCGCCGACGCCCTCACTCGACGCCGAATCACGACCGACAACCAGCAGCGCGCGGCGGCCAACGCCGCGATCGTCGCCAGTTACGGCGGCGAGCTGGCGGCCGGCGTCGAGGCCGAGTGGCTCACCGCGCTTCGGGAAGGAATACGCCGCGACGCCCTCGACGCCGTCGCCGCCCTCGCTCGCGACCGGGTTCACAGCGATCCCGAGTCCACACTGGAGCTGCTCGAATCGGCGCGAGACTTCGACCCGCACAACGAGCTGCTCTACCGGGACATCATGCGACTCGAACACAACCTCGGCCAGCACGACGCGATAGCCAGAACGCTTCGCCTGCTGGAAGCACGCCTCGCCGAGATAGACGAAAAACCGACTCCCGCGACAATCGAGCTCGCCGAGCGTCTCCGAGGACTCCACGTCGACATCGCCGATCCGGAAAGCAAAAGGCATGCCCGGTACGGTGAAAATACCTCGGCGCAGAAATAGCTGATCAGCCGCGACGGATGTTAGTGTCGACCTACTGATCATGTCGCGCAGAAAAGTCTCCTGGTGTTCTCGTTCGAAGTTGCTGTCATCAGTGGCGTAGCCATTGGCGTCGTACTGTGCGGAATATGGACGGGCACGGCGCCTCACCGCTACCTCAGGAGACTGTTTCACGGACGCCCGTCCAGTTGGGACGCGGACCTTTGCCTGTCCGCCGGCCGCCGGGGGTTCCTGTGTACCCACCGATCGCCCTGGCGCTCCGTAGGGCGTCTAAGGCGGATCCTCCGTGGGCGCGCATATGTGCAGGTCAGAACCTTCATGCGGGGATCCGCGAGTATCCCAGACTCGCTTGACGACAAGCAGGTGAGAACATCAGGCTGGCATCGTCGGTCACGGCTCCTGTGTTCACGCTCCAGTCGATCCAGTCTGATGGTCAGCTCGCCTCGTGTTCATAGCTGTTGTTCACTCTATCTTATTGCAGAAGAAATCCACATTTTCTTCCTTGTCTTGCGGCTCCCGCCGGCCGCTTCTCGTTCGCTGACCTGCGTAAACGTCTGGGCGAAATTGTCTGGAATTATTTTATGTGCAGGAATGCGTCACCCGAATGAGGTGATGAAAAGTATTGTGCGCGGCTGGTTTGTCGAGCTACTTTTGGTGTGTCGCCGGAATTGGAAACCGGATTCTGAAATCGCCCGATGTTGGCTGCGACAACTACCAGTCACCCGCCACGTCTGAAAGGGACACCGCGATGACCACGCCCACACCGCCCGCTGCGGGACCGACCACCTCGGCGGGTGCGACAGCGACCCGGCTCCGCAACGGCGAACTTCGTGCGATGGTCGCCAAAGTCCTCGCAGACGACCCCGCGACCGCTCACACCCCGGGCAGCATCGCGAGCGCCCTGAACCGGTCATCGGGCGCGGTCGGGAACGCGTGCCGCGCGTTGACGGACCGGGGGCAAGCCGAAGTCGTCACGATGGCGCCGGTGACCTATCGGGCCACCGCGACCACGGCATCCGCTGCCGCGCCCGCCGTCACCCCAGGCTCGTCACCTGCACCCCGCCCGCGACGGCCGAAACGCGCCAGCACAGCGCCCGACGCGCCCGTGCCCACACCGGCCCCATCCGCAGCGGGCAGCACCACAACGCGACCGGCGCGCAAAGTCACCGGGCCGGTGAAACGTCCGAACGGGATGGATTACCACCCCCGGTTGCTGTCCGGCATGCCGGACGTGACCGCGCTGCAGCGGCTGCGCGACGCAGGGGTGGCTGCCCTGCTGTACGGCCCGCCCGGCACCGGGAAGACCTCGGTGGTGGAGGCGGCGTTCAACGACTGCCTCACGGTTCAGGGCGACGGCGACACCGTGGTCGCCGACCTCGTGGGCGACTACACGAAAACTCCCGACGGTGACTTCGTGTTCGTTCACGGTCCGCTGGTCCGTGCGATGCGCGCCGGGGTGCCGCTGTTCATCGACGACGCGACCCTGATCCCGCCGACCGTGCTCGCCGTGGTCTATCCCGCGATGGACGGGCGCCGCGAAATCATCGTCAAGGCCAACGGCGGCGAAGTCGTCACGGCCGCCCCGGGGTTCTACGTCGTCGCCGGGCACAACCCCGGCGTGCACGGGGCCATCCTCACCGATGCGCTGTCTTCCCGGTTCTCCGTGCACATCCAGGTCTCCAGCGACTACGCCCTCGCCGAACAGCTCGGGGTCGACAAGAAGGCCGTGAGGGTGGCGCGCAACCTGGCGACCCGGCAGGAGAAGGGCGAGATCGGGTGGGCTCCGCAGCTGCGTGAGTTGCTGGCGTTCAAGAAGCTGGCCGACGCGTGGGACCTCGACGCCGCCGCCGGGAACCTGGTCGGGATCGCGCCGGAAGAGGATCGCGTCACCGTCGCCGCCGTGGTGCGCGACGTCTTCGGCAAGACCGTCACCCCACTCGCCCTGGGCGCCCGCATCACCACCAAACCCTGAACTCGCCGCACCGCGTACCGTCGCGAAGGGACCCATGCCATGAGCGCCCACTTCACCGCCGACCCGGCCGCTACCGGTGTCGCCGTGTTCCCCGCCCGCCCGGAATGGCTGACCTTGTCCGCCGCGTTCGCCGACGAGGTTCCGGTGATCGCCGACCGCGACGACCTCGTGGTCAGCGTCGCCCCCGGCGCGGGTGGCGGTGCCCCGGCCTGCTTCTACCCGCACCGGGCGCTGATCGAGGTCGACGGCGACCACCTCGGCGTGGACCCCGCCACCGTGTACCCCGCCAACCTGTCCGACCGGGCCCGCTACGCCCCGGCCTGGGGTGCCCTGACCCATGAGTGTGGCCACGCCAAACACACCGCGTGGGAACCCCCGGACGGCGCCCCGCCCGCCGTGGTCGCCGCCGCCGTGCTGCTGGAAGAGCCCCGGATGGAAGCGGCGCACATCCGCCGCCGCCCGGACGACCGGCACTGGCTCCGGGCGTGCGTGCAGGGCATCGTCGCCACCGACCTGCACCTGTACGCCGACCCCGCGACGGCCCCGAAGATGACTCCGGCCGACGCCGCGCACACCGCCGCGCTCCTGCTGGGACGGGCCGACGGCGGCGTGCTGAGCCACGCCGAGGTCTACCCCGTTGCCCGGGTCGTCGAGGACGTGCTCGGCACGGAAGTCCTCGGCAAGCTGCGGGCGGTGTGGCGGAAGGCGCTGCTGGCCGCCGACGACGCGGGCGAGGAGATGCTCGACCTCGGGCGGCAGTGGTGCGAGATTCTCGGTACCGATCCCGCGAGTTCGGCCTCGACCTCGCCGGCCTCGCCCACCACCTCGGACCCGTCGGGCAGCTCGCCCGGTCCGGGTGCGCCTGCGTCCCCGTCACCGTTGGCGGATGCCATCGCCGCTGTGCTGGGCGAGGTGGCGGCGAAAGTCGCCGCCGAGAAGGCACCCGAAGACCCGGCCGCCGTGGCCGCCGCAGCTAAAGAAAGCGAAGACGCCGCCGAGATGGAAGCGGCGACAGCGGCGCGGCAGGTGTTCAAGACCGGCGGCTCCCGCAGCGGCAACACCAGGACGACGGGCACCCGGCCGCCCACACCGCAGGAATGCACGGCCGCGCGGGTCCTCGCGCGGGCGCTGGACACCGCCGGAACCCGGGAACGGGTCGCCGTCCGCTCCACCTCGCAGGTACCGCCGGGACGCCTCCGGATGCGCGGCGTGCGTGCTGCCGAAGCCCAGCAGGCGGCAGGGGCCGTGGTGACCGCCGAGCCGTTCACCCGCACCATCCGCACGCCGGTGACCGTGCCGCCGCTGCGGGTCGGGATTGCGTGCGACGTGTCCGGTTCGATGGGCTGGGCGCGCGCTCATGTGGCCTCGGCGGCCTGGATCCTGGCTAACGCCGCCCGGCACACCCGGGTGGCCGCCGATACCGCGAGCGTGATCTTCGGGAACCACGTGCGCCCGCTGACTCACCCGGGCAAGCCGCCCGCCGAGGTCACCGAGTTCCGCTCCAACGACGACTACGAGGACATTCCTCGCGCGCTCGACGCCCTCGACGGTGCCCTCGGTTTGTCCCGTCCCGGCGCGGCCCGGCTGGTGGTCATCGTGTCCGACGGGAAGTACTGCCCTGACCCCCGCCGCGACGGTCAGAAGAAGCTCGACCGCCTGCGCGCGTCCGGGTGCGCGGTGCTGTGGCTGACCACCGGCACCACCGACACCCCGCTCGCCGGGGCCACCGTCCACGTCCTGACCGACCCCACCACGGCCGCCCGCGCCATCGGCCACGCCGCCACCACGGCATTGCGCGCGACCGCTCGCCGGTAGGCCCGTCGGGCACTGCACCTGCGCATCTCGACTACTGCTGACCACCGAACATCACCGGAAAGGCGAACCGACATGGCTACCCGCGAAGAGCGAATCATCGGCGGACTACTCGATTTGACATCCGAGCTGGCCGGGTCGTGGGGCCTGGTGACCTACGTACGCAACTACGGCTACATGACCAGCTTGTACGGCCGCATGGTGCTCCTCGGCCCAGCAGGCGATGCCCTTCGCATCGATCCGGTCAGGAACCGACGGCCATGGGCCTACACCATCCAACCCGTCCTGCCGTATGACGAGGACGAATTCACAACCGGATGGGTCGAGCCTGCCGGGTACATCCACCACCCTCGTCTGAAGTACCCGCCGGGCTGGTTCATGCCCAGGGATTATCGCCCACGCCCGTTGGTCGTGGAGACTCGCACGCCGATCAAGGAAGTGGCCGACCGCCTCGAAGAGGACGTGCTTCCCACTTATCGATACTGGGCCGACCGCATCCGGGCACGCAACACCCGACGCCGTAAGCGACTGGCGCAAGAACGCGCAGCCGCGCTCGACCTGGCGCACGAGTTCGGCGGGCCAGTGCGTCTCGTGCCCGGGCCGCCGAGTGTCACCTCGTGTCGACTCGACGACGGGCAATCGCGTATCCAGTTGGACACTCGTTCGCCGTACGTGGAGATGTCGTTCTTCGTCCCTTGTGATCACGCTGCCGTGATCGCACCAGAGTTAGCTCGATTGCTGGGTTTCGCGCCGCAGCAGGCGACAGAGTGATCTCCCTGTCGGGTCTCACAACCAAGGGGCGGATCGCCGCGATGGCGATCCGCCCCCTTGGTTGTGCTGTGGTCAGCTGGAAGTGAAGCGCTTCGGTGCCTCGCACGTTTTCGTTGCCAGGCCGTTGGCGACGAGCTTCTCCAGGGCGTTGTTCACTGCACCGCTGGACCGGACCAGCTCCGCGCCGATCTTGGCGGGTCCGAGTTCCTCGCCGGGATGCGCCTGCAGGAATCCCAGCACCATGTCGTACAGCGCACCCTTGGGCAGCCGTTCCTTCTTCGGCGCCTCCGCCGTTGCGTCTCCTGACGTTGCCCGGGGCCAGTCAGTACTGACGTCGGGGTCCGGCGCGGGCGAAGGATCGCCCACTCGCACGCCAGTTTCAGCGGTGAGATCCTCCGTGCCCTGATCTGCCGTGTTGGCAGCCGCTTCGTCGGTCGTTCCGGCTTCGGCGGTCTCGTCGTTCTGGTCGTCGTCGCGCAACGTCCACGTGACGGGGACCGACTGGTCTTTGCCCGCCATCCGGGTCACCAGTCCCTCCGCGGCCCAGCGGGACAGGAGCTTCGACGCCGTAGAGCGTCCGACTCCGGCCGCGCTGGCCAGGGCCGCGGTCGTCGCGCCAGGGTTGGCTTCCAGCGCGCGCCGTACCTTCGGTTCCGCGGTTTCGGGCTGGGTGTCGGTCGCTGGGGTTTTCTTGGTTTCGGGCATGACAAGCTCCGTTTCGGGAGAAGCGGTGGATGGTCATGCCCCGGCCGGGGCGTTCGCCCGCCGGTGCGCATTCCGGTGGTTCGGGCTACATGTCCATGGACGCTCCGTGCACCGCTTCATGTCAAGCATTCGTCCAAACAAGACATATGTATCGTCCGGAAGTGCTTGCCCATTTCAGTTTCAGTGCTGCGTGGTCGGTCTGGTTGCGCCGATGTAGTCGTCACCAGGGTGACGGTAGGGCTCCACTTTCACTGCCTGCCCGAAGTCGGGGGCGTCGATCATGTTGCCGCCGCCGATGTACAGCCCGACGTGGTGGACGCGCCCAGTGGTCGCGTAGAAGACGAGGTCGCCGGGCAGGAGCGGCGCGCCGGCGGACACGCGCGGTCCGGCGGCGTACTGCTCGCGTGAGGTCCGCGGCAACGCGATGCCGGCAGCGCCGTAGGCGGCTCGGGTCAGGCCGCTGCAGTCGAAGCCGGCGTCACCGTCCTCGGGGCCGTTGCCGCCCCAGACGTAGGGCAGCCCCCGTTGCCCGCAGGCGTAGTTGATGGCGGTGAGCGCGGCGGACGTCGGCGCGGTGATGGTTGCGCAGTCCCCGCCTCCGGTGTGCTCGCAGGTGACTCCCGCGACTGCGGCCACGATGGCTTCGGCGTCGGTCTGGTGCTGGCCGTAGGCGTCTGGTGTCCCGGAGTGCTGGACGGTCTGGGCGGCGTCGTTGAGGCTCATCTGCTGCCACCCGGGGACGGCCTGCAGATGCCGGTAGAACTGCGTAGCCGCGTAGGTGGGGTCCATGATCTGCGCAGGTGTGCCCCAGCCTTGGGACGGGCGTTGCTGGAAGAGGCCGAGGCTGTCCCGGTCGCCGTGGTCGAGGTTGCGCAGTGTGGATTCCTGGATGGCGACGGCGATCGCGATGACCCACCCGGGCTCGGGGACCTGCAGCTGTTTGCCGACCGAGGTGATGATCGCCGCGTTGGCGAGCTGGTCGGCTCCGTAGCCAGGCACTCCGTCGGAGTTTGTGCCGCTGGGTGTGCAGGTCGTGCTTCCGGTGCCGGTGAGCGAGTTGACGACGGCTTGCGGCACGGCGCCGAGCAGCACCGGGAGCATCGCGAGCACGGCGGCGACGCCGACCGCGATCTTCGATCCCATGACGAACTCCTCGTGTGATCAGGCTCCGGGCCGACGAGTTCGGCTGGGTGTGGCGTCCGGCGGTACTGGAGACGGCGGCGGCAGCCGGTAGGCGACGGCTTGGCCGGACGTCGGGCCGGTCGCGTCGTCGAGGCCGGAGGACGCTGTCGGCGCGAGGGCCGGCCAGGCATGCGTCAGCTCGCTGAGCCGGTGCCGCGGCGAGGTAGCCCGGTTCGATGACCTCGCGTGGAGCGGGAGCCAGACCTCGTCGGCCGGGCTCGGGCACGCCGTGCTCGGATCGAGGAGGTCGGCGGCCGCGGTGGCGACGGGGACGTCGGCGCTCTGGTCGAGGTCGGCGTGGATACGGGCGAGCGCGGTGCGGGCGCCGGCTTCGCGGCGGCTGGTCGGTAGCCAGAACAGGACCGGGGTCGCGATGCCGGTGGAGTCGGCGAGCCGGGCGTAGGCGAGCAGCTTGCGGGCGAGCTTGGTCAGCGACTCGCTGCCGGTGTCGTATTCGAGGAAGAACTCGAGCTCGCCGGTGGTGCTGTGCCAGCGGCCGTAGGCGTCGGGGATGACGAGGTCGCCGAAATGGCGGGCGCAGCGGGCCTCCGACCACCAGGCCGTGACCCCTTCACCATCTCGACCAGGGTCGCGGCGTCGGCTGCGTGCGATGAGGGAGGTGAAGAAGTCGCCGACGCCGACGGTGTGGGCGAGGCGCTGGTTGTGGGCGATCGCCATCGCGCGGTCGTGCCGGTAGCCGAGGTCCTTGACCTCCAAGCCGTGCTCGGCGGCCAGCACGGCGGCGCCGACGGGCCCGAGGACGTAGTGCATCGGCGCCGAGCCGACCTGCCGAAACGGCTGGAAGCGGCTGACCGCCCGCCAGAGGTACAGCTCGCGCAGACGCTGGCGGGTCGAGCGACTGGAGGGAAACGCGGCGTCCTGAATCTGGGTCGACGTCAGGACGCGGTGCTCGAAGAGCAGGGCCAGCAGCCATTTGTCCCGGGCGGTGAGGCGAGTCGCGAGCGCCGCCTGGTGCTCGACGGAGCCGGCCGCGCGTGCGGCCACCCGGCCGGGGAGATGCTGGCGAAGCTGGTGCTGGCGTGTCGTCGTGGTGATCAAGGGATCCTCCGAACGGGATGTCAGAGCTGGGCGCGGCGCGGGTCGGTCTTGCGGTCTCGCGTCGGCCGGCTCGGCGGAGCCGCGGCGCCGGCGGGCCTCGACGGCGAAGGCCTGCTCTGGTGGAGGGCAGCGCGGATCTCCTTGGCCCGGCCAGGGACGGCGGGGCGCATCGGGGTGGTGGTCATGGTGAACGGCTCGGTCTCGGCGCCGTGGGCGACGAGCCGGGCGGCGACGTGGTAGACGCCGAGGTGCGCGAGGTCGTGTTCGGACAGCCGCGGCGCGGTGTGGCGGGCGAGTTCGCGGGCGTCCTCGGGTGAGGCGTTGAAGAAGATCTTCGAGCGGGCGTTGGTGGAGATGCCTTCCTTGAGTTCGCGGGGGAGCTGGCCGAGGTGCTGGTGGGCGAGGGTCATGGCCAGCCGGAAGCCGCGGGCTTCGGCGAGCATGTCCTCGATCGGGTAGGGCAGGTTGAGGAAGTTGTGGCACTCGTCGATGACCAGGGACGCGTCGGGCCGGTCGCGTTGCGGGACGCGGGCGCGGCCGGTGGTGGCCTGCCAGGTCCGGGCGACGACCAGTGAGCCGACGAGCCTTGTCGTCTCGTCCCCGAGCGAACCTTTCGGGATCCGGACCAAGCAGATGCCGCCCTCGTTCAGGATCTGGTTCATGGCGACGGTGGAGCGGCCGCCGGCGATCGCGTCTTTGACGAACGGCCGCAGCAGGAAGGCGCGGAGTTTGTTCATCAGCGGGGAGATGACCTGGCTGCGGCTGGAGTCGGTGAGCTCGTCGTACCACTCCCAAAACCCGGCCAGCACCGGGTCGGGCAAGCCCGCGGTGACCCGGGCGCGGAAGGCTTCGCTGGTCAGCAGCTTGGGGAGGTCGGCGAGGGTGGGGACGCCGTCTTGGGCGCGCAGGGTGAGGCAGGCGGCGCGCATGAGGTCGTCGGTGCGCGGGCCCCAGAACGCGGAGTAGACGCGGCGGAAGACGGAGACGAGGTTGTCGACCTCGCGGTCGGTCTCCCCGCCCTCCAGGGGGTTGAGGCAGGGCGGGCGTTGCTGGGAGTCGGCATCGAAGAGCACGACCCGCTCGGCGGCCTGGGCTGGTAGTCGCGAGAGGACGTCGGTGACGAGATCGCCCTTCGGGTCGATCAGCACGACTCCGCGGCCGGCGTCCGCGTCGTCGAGGATCAGATTCCCGAGCAGTGTCGACTTCCCCGACCCGGTAGCGCCGAGCACGTGCAGGTGATGACGGGCATCCGGCACGCGCAACCCGATCGGCCGGGCGTGGCCGGTGTCGGCGACGCCGAGCGGTTTGACCTCGGGGCCGGGGACGGCGATGCCCGGCGGCGGGGCGACGGCTTTGGCGCCGGCCCGCTCGATGCCGGGGATCTCCGCGTCGACCGGCAGGTGCGCGATCGCCGCGAGCTCGGGGACGGAGAGCAGGTCGCCGCGGTCGAGGCGTCGAGAGGCGAGCGCTTGGGCGGGGTGGTGGAGGCGGGTTCGGGTGTAGTGATTGTGTTCCGTGTAGGCGGCGAAGCTGGCGGCCAGGGCGTGGGCGCGGCCACGCGCAGTGTCCCGAGCCCGCCGCACCTCGGCGTCGGGGGCATCGGGTGGCAGGTGGGTGGTGACGGCGTAGCGGACGACGGTCTCGTACTGGGAGCCGCGCTGCTTGCCGACGATGGCCCGGTTCTGCGCGGAGTACTCCAGCGACAACTGCGGATCCTGACTGATCCGGCGGCCATCGCGCGTCCGCCCGGGCCGGGTCGCCGCCCCACCGGGCGTGATCAGATCCAAGATGCGACCGCCGAGCCGGCCGGACGCGCCGGTATGTACTCGCCGGGCGGCACGCCGAGCCCGGCCCACCCGCCGGCCGGTCACCGGCCGGGCGAGGACCTGCACGCTGGCGTACTCGTCGCGGCCGAGGCCGACCGGCGCGCCCAGCAACCCACGGATCGGGTCGGCGTCGAACCCGGTCCGGATCGGCAGAGCCTCGGTACGAGCGAGCCTCAGCTGGCCGCCCACCGTGACGGCCCGTACGTCTTTGGGCTCGGGTAGCGGTGCGTCGGCGGGGACGGCGCGGGTGTGCGTGCCCGGCCACGCGGCTTCGATCGCGCGCTCGACCAGTCCCGGCGGGATCACGCCCGGAACCCACAACCGCAGGGTGACGCCGCGCTCGGAGAACCGGTACTCCCAGGCGAGGTGCGGCTGACCGCTCAACCATCGCCGCCAGCTCGGCCGCAGCAGACCGACGAGGTTGGCCCACAGGAGCGCACCGCCAGCGGGATCGACGGTGGGCGGCGCGAGCACGGTGACGCACCGCGCGTCGGCGAGCAGCGCGGCATGGCACCGGGCTCGCCACCAACGCCGACCGACGGACAGGCCCGCGGCAACGATGGCCAACACCGGAAGAGCGATCGGACCCCAGCGCACCGCCACCTCGAGGACGTCCGCGAGCAGCTGGTGCACCGCGCTCCACGGATCGGTCAGGTAGCCGCCGATCCATCCCTGGTTCCGGATCACGAGTCGACCTCCGTGCCGGCCGGGCCGAGGTCGACGACGTCGTCCACCGCGGGGTCGCCGAAGTCCTGAGCGATCTCGGCGAGTTCGGCGGGATCGGTGGTGACGAGGACGTTCTCGGTCGGTGAGGCGAGTGCCTGGAAGGCGACCCACTCGGTGCCGGAGCCGAGCAGGCCTTGGCCGCGGTCGGCGGTGAGCAGGAACTGGCGCTGGCCTTCGGAGAGGTTGAACGTCGCCGCGATCTGGTCGATCGCCTGCGGGGACTGGCGCAGCAGCACGCTGGTGGCGGCGTTGGCGACGATCGCCCGGCCGAGTTCGCTGTGCAGGACGTCGTCGATGTCCTGGGTGGCGACGGTGAGCCCGGCCCAGTGCTTGCGGAAGGTTTTGGACATCCGGTAGAGGAACTTCGCCCCGTCGGTGGACTGCATCAGCAGCCACGCCTCGTCGACGACCACCAGTCGCCGGCGCCGGTCGGCCGGGTTGGACACGCGCCGCCAGATCGCGTCGAGGGTCAGCAGCGTGCCGATTGCCTTGAGCTCGTCGGGCAGATCCCGCAGGGAGAACACGACGAGGTGGCCGTCGGGCGCGGTGGTGGTCGGGCCGGAGAAGAGGTCGGCGAAGGCGCCGTCGACGAACGGGTGCAGTCGTGCCGCGAGGTCTCCGGCCGTGCAGTCGCCGCCAGCCGCCAGGACGTCCCGCAGGTCCCGCATCAACGGCGCTGGCCGCGTCCAGGTGCGGGGGTCGGTGGTGATGCCGGCGTTCGCGTAGGTCATCGTGAGTGCGGTGTCGAGGACTGCGCGTTCACCGGCGGTCAGCTCGGCGCCAAGGCACACCGCGAGCACGGTCTGCAGAAACAGCGCCCGCCGGGTCAACGCGTCCGGCGGCGCGGTCCGGCGTCCGGCCGCGGTGATGTGGATGGGCAGGTCGAAGGGGTTGAGCCGGACGCCTCCGCCGCCGAGGTGGACATAGGCGCCGCCGACCTGCGCGGCGAGCCGGGCGTATTCGTCTTCGGGGTCGATGACGAACGCCTGGATGCCCCGGTAGAGGCTGCGCAGGGTTTCCAGCTTGACCAAGTAGGACTTGCCGGAGCCGGATCGGCCGAGGACGACGGCGTTGTGGTTGTCGCAGGCGAACCGGTCCCAGTGCACAAGCCCTTGGGAGCCGACGTTGTAGCCGTAGAGCACGCCACTCGGCGAGGTCGACGTCGGATCGACGGCGGGCAGGTCCGGTGATGTGAAGGGAAACGCGGCGGACGCGGCAGCGGTGTCGAACGTCCTCTTCAGACCGAGCGAGTCCAGCCCGAGCGGCAATGTGGTGACCCAGCCTTGCAGCGAGCGGTACGTGGCCGGTTTGGCGTCCAGCAGCAGCGATGCACACAGCGACCGCAGCGCCGACACCTCCTCGGCCAGCGTCTCCTCGTCGGGTGCGTGGATGGTCAGGTAGAGGCCGAACTTGAACAGCCGGCCTTCACCGCGGGCGATCCGCCGGGACAGGTCGGCGGCGTCGTCGGCGGCCGCGTCGAGATCGGGGTCGTCGAGCTGGTCGTGCCGGGCGTGGTGGCGCCGCGAGGACTCCAGCCGGGCCCGCTGCTTTTTCAACCCGCTGGCGGCGGTGACCGGGTCGACCGGCTGGACGTGCACGGAGACATCGAGCCGCGCCGGGTAAGTCAGCAGCGGCGCCAGCCAGCCCGGATAGACCTCCTGCGGGTAACCGGTGACCCCGAACGAGGCCACCCATTCGTTGCCGACTTCGAGGTGACGGCTGCCGATCGACAACGCGTCCGGCGTGAACGCCTCGGCCGCCGACCTGCGGTACTGAGTCTTGGACACTGCGGTCACCGGGCTTCGTCGTCGTAGAGGTCGGCGCTCGGCACGGCGGTGACGATGTCGCCGGCGCCCGCGAGCATCGCGGAGGGCGGGAGGAAGGCGTCGGGGTTGCAAGCGGCGGCCAGCACCCCAGTGGCGGTCGTAGCGTCCAGCGCGGTGACGGCGATGCCGGCCGCGGTGAGCAGCTCGACCGCCTCGGTGAGTCGCCGGACGAGCCGCTGCTCGGCGACCTGACGCGCCGCCTGATCGATCGCGCGGGGTGTCGGGTCGCGTCGGAGACGTCCCAGCGCCGAGCTGACGCTGCCACCAACGGCCGGACGGGTGGGTTCGCGCAGGACGAGCAGGACTTGGCGGCGCAGGAGGTCAGCGTGCTCGGTGAGCTGGACGAGATAGTCCGCGTGGTCGTGCGCGGCGGCTTCGAGCGCGGGGTGGGGGAGCCCGCCGGCGCGGGCGCGCAGCTCGGCGATCTGCGGGCCGAGGTCAAGCCGCTCGGCCCGGACCAGGAACTGCACGGGCGCGGTCAGCGAGTGCAGGTAGCGCGCGAACGAGCCGACGAGGGCTTCCTGCTCGGCGGGCGTGCGCAGCGAGAAGTTGACCGTCGAGCAGGCGGCGATCACCGCCAGGCCATCAGGGCCCAGATCCACGACGCCCGCGACCGTCCCGCCGTCGACGCCCCGGGCGGGGAGTTCCAGCGGCGTCGGCGCCACGTCATCCCGCGAACGGCTGCTGGCGAGCCATTCCGGAACCGGCTGCACGCCTTCGGGAGCTGACACCTGATGGCGCGGGGTGAACCGCTGCCGGACCGCGGCCACGAGGAGGCGATCGAGCGGGATACCGTCGCGGCGGCCGAGCGCGACCACCGTGACCGCCAACCCGACTGGCACCGCGAAGACCAGGAACAGCGGCAGCGGGACGACGCCGCGGGTGGCGTTGTAGAGGGCGTAGAGCAGTAAGCCGGTGACGCCGAGGATCGCCAGCTGCCGGGCCGTCAGCGGACCGAGCACGCGGTCGGGCCGGTCGACGTCGGCGGGAATGCGCACGGGATGAGACATGACGTCGCGACCTCACTTCGACTTCGGGCGGCGCCGCCGTGGCGGCAGGCTCAGCGGCAACGGCAGCTGCGTGCCGGCCGGTTTCCGCGTCGGCGCTGGTGGCGTGGGCGGAGTGGGTTTCGGCTGGCGGCGGAGGCCCAGCGGGAGCGGGTACTGCCCGGACGCGAGCGGCCGGTTGCCGCTGAACGCGTCGGGCGTAGGGCGTCGGCGAGCGCGGGCCGCGCGGTTGATCTGCCCGGACGGCGTGATCAAGCCAGGCCCGGTCTGCGGCGACCGATTGGTCCGGCCGGGGTCAGTGAGGTCGTCGGCGAGGCTGCGCCGAGCAGACCGCACAGGCTGTGGCGGCAGGTGGATCGGCAGCATGCCCGGGCTCGGTGGGATCAGCGCGTTCGGCAGCTTCGTGGGCGGGCGGGAGTTGCGGTTGATCCGCCCATCGGGCATCAACAGCCCTGGTTGACGCGGCGGCCGAACAGGTACTGGGTGCGCGAGGTCGTCGGCGAGGGGGCGACGCGGAACGCGATCGGGCTCGCGGCGCACGGTCATCGGCAACCCGAGCTGGTCGGCCGGTAGCGCGTTCGGCAAGTCCTTCGGCGGCAACGCGCGTGGGTTGGCACGCAGAGCCGGTTTGCCGTCGCGCGTGTGCGAGGTGAGCAGCGACAGCTGGCCGGGAACCGGCGTCCCGTCCAGCGCACCAGTCCGCGGTGGTTCGTCCCAGCGGCGGCGCAAGCTGTGCACAGGGGTGTTGGTGCGTCGCAGTCGCATGGGCAGCATGAACTGACCTGACCGGGTCGCCGGCGGATCAAGTGGTGCGCTCGGCCTGCCGGCGCGTGGGCGTCCAGCTGCGCGAGCACCACTTGCGGCGCCGGCGAGCAGCCCCATCGTCTTGTAGGCGATCACACCGCGCGCGATCCGGCCCAGCAACGAGGGACGGCCGGAGCGCAACGGGGCGAGGAACCAGAACGGGATCTTGATCAGCACGTACATCAGCGCGATGCAGAGCAGCAGATTCATCAGCGACGAAAGCGACGGCCCGAAGAGGGTGAACCCGCCCGGTGCGAAGAACACCCGCACGGTGACCACGAGCGTCAACGACTGACCGACCTGGATGAACAGCACCCCGCCGCTGCCTTTCCACCAGAGGTAGGCGATGCCTTCGGTGTGGGGGAGGGCGTGGAACATCAACGCGATCGGCGCGGCGGCCACCAGCAGGATCGTCACCATCACCCGCACAACGAAGACGACCAGCAAGACCAGGAGCATCGTCACCAGGACCAGCCCGAGAATCCCTAGGAAGATGCCGCCGCCGTGCAGGGAGCTCTGCACCATCGTGATCAAGCTGCGCGTCATCTGCGCCGGATCGACGCCCTCGCCGAGCACCGCGGCCGACAACGCGTTGGCGACCTGGATGCCCTTGGTGAACAGGAACAGCGAGAGCGTGCCGGCGAGAAACCCGACAACGAGCCGGGGCGCGAGTTCTTTAATGGTGTATCGGGCCTGCAGCGTCTGGTAGCCCATGATGATCAGCCCGGCCAGCAGGACGAGGATCACGTAGGCGGTAAGCAGGATGTGCCACGACCCGACCCACACGGCGCCGAGGCCGGGCAGCTGATCCGGTTCCGGCGTCGTCAGCAGTGTCTTGCCAAGCAGGTCCAGCAGCGGGTTCATCCCGGCAGCGACGACCGCGGCGAGCAACGCGCTCGCGGCGACGACCATGCAGCCAGTGAGGTCGGTCAGGCCGCATTCCGCAGCGTCACCGCCGGCGCCGTCCGGGACCTGGGCCGGCGGTGGCGTACTCGGCACGAGCGTGGACGGCTGCGGGATGCAGTTCGGACCCTGACACGGCGAGCTGGTGGCCGGCGCGCAGCCGGGATCCAACGAGCCGGGAAAGCACGACGGCGGAGCGGGCAACGCGGTGATCGGCGGCAGGGGAGACGCCGGAATCGACGGAGGCGAACTCGCGCTCGGGAGGTGGCATACCGGTTCCGCAGAACCCGGCGCGCACCCCGGGTTGGGCGGCAACGGCAACGGTGGCTGTGCCGGGGCGAACTGGACTGCGCCGATGTGCCGCGGGCCGGAGGCGGCTGCGCTGGACGCGACGCCGCCGAGCACGGCCGCAAGCAACGTCGCCAAGGCGGCGAGCCAGAGCAGGCGGCGACGTGACGGCGGAGCTGAATTTCCGGGGGCGACCATGCGACGTGAGGTGCGGGCGGACATCGGCTACACCCCGCCGACGATCGTCTTCAGAATTTCGACGACGAGCGGCGCGAGGGCGGCGAGACCGAACCCGATTCCGGCAGCCTTGAACGCGCCCTTCGCCTTCTCGATCTCACCGGGGTCGTTGGACGCCATCAGGTAGCGCAGGCCGCCGATCGTCAGGAAGACGAGCGCGACGCCGGCGAGGATGCCCATGATCCACGAGCGAATGTTCGACAGGACCTGATCGACCGACTGCGCAAGCGCGACGTAGTGCACCGTCTCCGCGTGGGCCGTGGAGCGGCTGAGCAACAGCGCGGCGATGGCCAGCATGCAGGCGAGCGCCCCGACCGGGAGCCGACGCGGTCGCACCCGAGAGAACGGAGCTTTCGGCACAGAATCGGGCCGACGGCAGGTCGTCGCGCGAGCTGAAACTCGAGCCGTTGTGCGGTGGTCGCGGCGGGTCGGTGGCCGGCGGATGGGTGCGTGGTGGTCGGGGCGGTGGGTGATCAGTCGCATGAGGACGCCTCCTGAACGGCGCCCGGTTCCGACGTGGACCGGGATGGGCGAGGGCGGGCGGGCACTCGCGTCCCGCGGTCACCAACTCCGGATTTCGGCGACCGGGGAGACACCGGACGCCGCGCCTTCTCGGGCTCGCCGGCGACGTTGCGCCGCGTCCGCCGGTGCGCCGCCAGGTCGCTCTCGCAGAGGGCGCTCAGGTAATCGGTCAGCCTGCGCTCGGCGCGGTGCCGGGCCTGCTGCGTCGCCTTGTACGTCTGGCCGCGGGCCTGTGCCGCCTCGGCGAGTGACATTTCGCCGAACCTGGTGTCGCCGATCAGCGCGGCGTCGGCGGCGGTCAGGACCCCGGCGTCGACGGCGGCGAGCAGAACGAAATCGGGGTGTCCGCCTGCGTGCTCCGGCCCGGGCGCGCGAGCGCCGAGGTCGGCGACCGGGGCCGCGGCGTCGAGCGCCTCGCGCAGAGCACGGTGGCCGGCGCGGTAGGCGGCCCACCGCAACCGGACGAGGATCGCCGGCCGATCGAGGTCGACGTCAGGGAGCGCTTCGAGGAAGCCGGTCAGCACCGCGGCGTGGATGTCGTGGACCTCGCCGCGGAACCGGCTGGTCAATTTGGCCGCGACCGGCAGCAGCACCGGCAACGCGAGCCCGACGCACGCGACCGTCCACGTGCCACCCTCGGCACGCGACCGCGTCACGAGAGCTGTCCACACCGCATCCCGCGTCTGCTGTGGACATCCTTTCGCGACGGTCAGCTTGCCAACTTCGTCCAGCGGCACGAGCCGGGACGGCAGTCCGCGGACCTGGCGGCCGTCGAGGGCGACTGGGTGTGGTCCGGTGACCAGCCAGGCGAATGCAGCGCGGGCGGTATCGAACACGCCGGACTCGCCACGCGGACGCGTCGTCGGACTGGTTGTGGGGTGTTTTGGTGACGAGGGCTGGTCCATGGCGGCACTCCTGAGCGACTGGAACGTGACGTCGCCAGGAAGCCCGCCGGGGCGCCTCAAAACCGCTTCAAGCCCAGGTCAGAGGCGTGACGAACCCGCTTCAGGACCGTTTCGCGTTTGCGTCTCGCCCTCGAAATCGCAGGGGGGATTCGACAGCAGACCTGCTCAGACTTCGCCACAGAGGTTCGGCCGCCGGACGGAAAACACGGATTTGGCGTGACGGTGTCTCTTGCCGACCTCGTTGCCGGAGTTAGCCGACGACCGCGCAGAAGCCGCCGACTCGATCGGTCGGTGGCCCGCCCCGGAGGTTCCGCTCGTGACTCGACGCCCGCCGTCCGCAACCAACCGCCCGTCCAATCGAGACGACTCCACTCGCCGACCGCGCACTCGTCCCGCCAACGGCGTCCCGTACCCGGGTGCTCCCGATCCCGTCGGCACGAGCTCCCGCACTCGCCGCTCCCCGAAGCGGGCGGCCGCCACCCGCGAGCTGGCGCCGATTCCGCCGACGGTGTGGACGGCCGGGCCCGACCCGATCGATCCGGCAGCCGCCTGGCCGGTACCGATCATCGAAACCATCACGACCAGCTTCTCGGCACCCGGCGCCCAGGTTCTGCTCGCGCCGTGGCCCGCCGGTGAGGGAGCCGCACGTCGCGGAGTCGGCGCCGGCGAACTGGACGCCGCGCTCGACGCCGTGCACGAGCTCGGTCGCCACCCCGCGATCACCAAGCTCGAACCGCGGACCACGGACGCGGGGACCGTGAGCGGCGTGACGGCGTCGGTCTCGGCGGTGGCTGTCGAACGAGTCGACTTGGTCATCACGTCGCTGCCGCCCGAACGCGGCGCCGACGGCTCGGCGGAAGCGGTGGCGATCGCGGCAGCGCAGGCGCTCACGTTCGGCGGCATCCTCGCGGTCTACACCCATAGCGACTGGTCGAGCGGCCGGTTGACCGACCCGTCAGGCCCGATGATCGCGGCCGCGCAAAACGCCGACCTGCTCTACCTCCAACACATCGTCACCCTCCACACCCCCATCCGGAACGGCCGCCTGCAGCCGCCCACCGCGACGGACCGAACCGACGGTGCGCGCGGCGGTCGAGAACTCGCCGCGCCAATGACGCACGCGCGCGTGCACGGCGACGTCCTCATCTTCGCCCAAGCCCACGCCGACGCCGCTCAGCCAGAAGACCTCCGATGACCAGCTGACCGAAAGGCACGGGCACCACCATGACCACCACGCAGTCGAACACCCCGACGTCCTCGGTCGACGAGCCGACCATGCCGCTGCCCCGCGCGTTCATCGACGCCCTCGACACCACCCCGCCCGCCGACGCACCGACGGACTTCGGCGAGCTGCCGGTGTCGGTGTGGGCGACCGCGCAGACCTCGCCAGCCGCGCAACGCAAAGGCCGATACGTGCCGGAGTCGACCGCACACCCAGCCAAGATGCTGCCCGCCGTCGCAGCACACGCGATCGAGCACTACACCAAGCCGGGCGAAGTGGTACTGGACCCGATGTGCGGAATCGGCACCACCCTGGTCGAGGCAATCGACCTCGACCGCCGCGCCATCGGCGTCGAATACGAGCCACACTGGGCCGCCATCGCCCGCGCGAACCTCCGCCTCGCGCGCAAGCGCGGCCACGAACACGACGGCCAAGTCGTCCGAGGCGACGCCCGCCAGCTCGAGACCCTTCTGCCTCGCGAGTACGTCGGTCAGGTTGCGCTGGTCGTCACGTCGCCGCCGTACGGCCCGTCGGTGCACGGCCAGGTCTCGACCGGACCCGAAACCGAGGACGGCAAGGTGCGCAAGCACCATTACCGCTACGGCAGCGCACTCGACCGCGGCAACCTCGCCAACATCGGCCACCACCGTCTGCTGGCCGGCTTCACCCGCATCCTCACCGCCTGCGCCCGCGCCTTGCGCCCCGGTGGCCACGTAGCGATCACGGTCCGGCCGTGGCGCGAGCATGCCGAACTGATCGACCTCCCGTCCCAGGTCATCGCCTGCGGCATCGCAGCCGGCCTGGTGCCGGTTGAACGTTGCGTCGCCCTGCTCGCCCGCGTAGCGGAAAGCGACCTGGTCGCGCGCGGCAGCTTCTTCCAGCGCGACTTCATCCGCAAGCAGCGCGAGGCGGGTCTGCCGCTGTACCTGATCGCGCATGAGGACGTCATCGTGTTCCGTGAAGGCTTCCGGCCTGTGATCGACGACCCATCCTCCAGGACCGCCGGGAAGCAGCATGCTGCTCCGTTGGGTCGGCGAACGGCATGACCACCGCAAGGCCGGACACGGTGACAGACCACCTCCGAGATCCAGCAGCCGCAGTTCGCCGAGGCCGATCAGCGGCCGCGCTCGGCTACGTCGGGGTAATCCTCACGACGAACGTCGCCGCGACGACGGGCGCGACGCTCGACCTGGCACTGCTCACCATCCCGGTCGGAGCCGTGTGCGCTGGAGCGGTCCTCGAAATCCAAGATCACGTGCACGAGGCGTTCGGTCCGCGAGGAGTCGCCGCGGCGATCGGCTGCGGCACCGGTCTGCCGTGGCTGCTGGGATCCCCGGCAGCCACGACAGCCAGTGCTCTCGCCTTCCTCTTGTCGGAAACCATCGACGCGTACATCTACGCCCGGCTGATGCGCCGGCGAAGCCAGGCACTCGCGATGATGGGTTCGAATGCCGCGGGCCTCGTAGTTGACAGCGTCGTGTTCGTCCCGCTGGCCTTCGGCACCTGGGCGCCGCTAACGGGTCAAGTCGTCAGTAAGGCCTTCGCGACGGCGATCGCGGTCGGAGTACAGGCAGTTGCACGGGCGACACGGCAGCGGCTGGTGGCTCGATGAAGTTCTACCTGGGAACGCATCAGCCGGCATGGCTCGCCCGACGGCTCGGCGTCCGCTTATTCGTCTCGCACCGCCGCCTCGCCGGCCGTAAGACGATGCCGCGAGCCCAAGGACCGTGGGCTCTGGACTCCGGCGGATTTACCGAGCTGACGATCCACGGGCGGTGGCGCACCACTCCGGACACCTACGTCACGGCGGTCCGCCGCTACCGGGCAGAGATCGGCCGGCTGGACTGGGCAGCGCCGCAAGACTGGATGACCGAACCGGAGATCCTCGCCCGCACCGGGCTCACCGTCACCGACCATCATCGGCGCACCGTCGACAGCTACCTGCACCTGCGCGAGCTGGCGCCCGAGCTGCCGTTCATCCCGGTCTTGCAGGGCCAGATCATCGCCGACCACCAGCGCTGCGCCGATATATACGAACGTCACGACGTCGACCTCGCCGCGCAACGGCTCGTCGGGCTGGGCAGCGTGTGCCGGCGCCAAGCCAGCCAGGAAGTCGACGACATCGTCCGCGCCCTGGCCGAACGAGGGCTGCGACGGCACGGCTTCGGCGTCAAAACCACAGGACTCCGGCGCTTCGGCGACGTCCTCGCCAGCGCGGACTCGATGGCGTGGAGCGCTCGCGGCCGCCGCGAACCTGGCTGCGCGCCCGGGCACCGAAGTGAGGCGAACTGCCTGCCGTACGCACTGGCGTGGCGGCGCACCCTCATCGACAGCCTGAGCACCAGCCAGCGCGTAAACCCGACAGCCGGGGCCGGCTTGTACGCGTCCGCTTCGCAGACGCGCCACCAGAACGAAGACCCGAGTTGTTCTGCCGTCGCGGTCATGCGGTGGCCGGCATTAACGAGGTGCATGCCATGAGCGAGGAACGGTTGTCGCGTCGCGCCTGGACGCCGCGGGAAGTCGCGACACAACTCGGAATTCCCTACGAGACAGTACTCGACCTGATTCATAAAGGCAGTATCAAGTCTCTGAAAGCAGGACGGTATTACCTGGTTCCTGATTTCGAATTAGACCGCTACCTGCACTCGTGTCAGGGATGCTAGCGTCAATGTCGATCAACAGTTTGAAGCGCTCGAATTGCCTCGTAAATGACATCCTGAAGGAGTCCTGCTGTGGGCAGGTTGTCGACACCGATAGGCGCCTACGGCGTCATCGCCGTCGAGAAGCAACCCAAAACCAAGAAGCAGGGCGCGCGCTATCGCGCGAGCACCTACTTCAGGACAAGCGACGGCACCCTGCAGCGGGTGCGACGGCAAGCGGTGGGCAAGGACCTGGCCATCAAGCGGCTGAAGGAAGCTATCGGCGACCTCACGACGAAGTCGACCGACGGAGAAATAAGCCGGTCGACCCGATTTGAGAAAGTAATCACCCTGTACCTCGATGAGCTCGAAGAAGAGGCGAGCCTGGGAAATTTCTCGCCGACTTCCGTCCGGCTCTACCGCAGTGTGCTCAAGAACTGGGCGACCCCTCCGCTGGGGCAGCTGCAGTGCTACGAGGTCAACGTCACCCGCTGCAGCAAGGTGATCAGAGACGCCCGAAGGAAGAAGAGCTACGACACGGCGAAGACCTTGAAGGCGGCGATGTCGGGCGCGTGTGACTACGCGGTCAGGCACGGCGCCATGGACGAGAACCCAGTCCGCAAGATCGGCCGGATGACGCGCAACGGCGAGCAGAAAAAGGTGGAAGCGCTCACCGCCGAACAACGCGTCGACCTGCTCGCCAAGCTGCGCGCGTACGCACTGACCCGCCAAACCGACGCCCGCGGCCGGCCCCTCGGCCCCCGCGGCCAGCTCTGGCTGGACCTGGCCGACCTGATGGAGATCATGCTCGCCACCGGAGTCCGGATCGGCGAAGCGCTGGCGATCCTGGGCACCGACATCGACCTCGACGCCAAGACCGTGGCGGCGAGCCATCACATCATCCGTGTGGCGGGAGCTGGTCTGGTTCGCCGCCCCCAGCGCAAGGGCAACCAGGACGAACTTCTCCTCGGTGTGCCGGCGTGGGCCCTGTCGGTTCTATGCAGACGCAAGATCGCAGCAGGGGACGGACCGATCTTCGCCTCGTTCGCCGGTGGCTTCCTCGATCCGTCGAACGTCATCAACCGGCTCAGCGAGGCGGTGGTCGCCGTGGGGTATGAGTGGGTCACCAGCCACGTGTTCCGCAAGACGGTCGGCACCGTCCTCGACGAGGCAGGCCTGCCGACGACAGCGATTGCGGACCAGTTGGGCAACAGCCGGCAGGTCGCCGAGCGCCACTACCGCAAGCGTCGCGTCGCGAACACGGCGAACGTCGCCGCCCTCGAGGACATGATGCCCGCGAGCGGATGAGATCGAGTGTTCACTGTTCAACCACAGGCCCTGGATCTTAAGAAGTGGCGCGGCCGGCGTGTCGACTTGGCGACCTTGACTCGTGGGGCCAAGCACGCGTGGTGTGGAGGCACGGACGGTGACACTGATCAGGGGGTGTCGGCAACCGGCCTCAGACCGAATTCTTCGGCGAGTGCATCGAGTTCGGCGTCGTCAACAGTCGGATCGTTGAAGTACATGGCGAGTTCGAGGTTGCTGTCTTCGTCGAACAGCAGACCGTAGGAGCGGTCCGACTTCATCTGGTGGCGCTTGAGGCGCATGTACGCCTCGAGATGCCGTCGGACCGGCTCCAAGGCGGATTCACGCGGGCGGGAGCCGAGGAAGACAGTCGGGTGGCCCCAGACGCCGGAAAAGGAAAACACGGCCTTGTGCGGTTGGCCGTCTTGACGGGTCAGACGGACGCATCGGTCGATGGCGTCGAGCACGTTTTGCTGCGCGTCGCCGGCCAGTGCGAGGATGTCGGCGCCGAAGCGGATCATTCCGGTTGCGTGAGTGTCGATCACATCGATGAGGTCGAGGATGCGAGGCACCGCATTGTAGGTCGGCTTCGAGGGCGGAGGGTCGTCGTCGTGCATTTGTTCGCGGGCCATCCAGGCGTTGAGAGGGAGGCACTGGTCGGCGACTCTGATGGAGGCTGCGGCCCGGGTGCGCTCTTGCCGATCTCGGTCGGGGTCGGGATCGACGTAGAGGTCCGCGTTCATGAAGAGCATGAAGAGGTCGAGCTCGTCAGACGCCTTGTAGTAAGTGGCGACGTCGGAGTCAGTGCGGCGGCGTAGGTACAGGAGGAACTCGGACGGACGGTCGCAGACCTGGGCGATGGTTTCGAGGTCGTGCAGGGACGTGACCCAGGGGGTGCGTTCGACGGGAAGTAGCCCGGTTTCACGATGGTCGCCGAGTCTGGTGCCGAGGGGACCGACATCGTCGAGGAGCGCGACGACCGACCGCACTTCTCGGATTTCTGACAAGTCGAGCCAGGTACCGTCTTCGAGCCAGAGACCGGAGTTGGTCTCGATGAGTGCTTGGAGGCGCGCGGCTTGCTTGCAGCCGTCGCCGATGGTGGCTTTGAGGTCGTTCCAGAGCCGCTTGACGTCGCCTCGGCGTGCAGCTGACGCCATCGATTTGCCTTTGACCTCGACGCAGATGGCGACGTCGCCGACGATGAACAGGCCGTCCCCCTCGACCTGCTTTCCCACGGCTTTCGGGTTTGCGCAATCGTGGCTGAGGAGGGTGTGGGTTTTGTTGTCGTTGGGCGCGTAGTACGTGAACGCAGTTAGCTTCGGAGGGGTCCGCAGCAGCTTTTCGAGTGAGCTGGTTGCGAGCCGCTCGCTGACTACCTGGCGGACCTTCTTGTCGTAGCGGTGGAACGGCGTCGTGCCGACGAGCGCAGACTCCACGATCCGCCGGAGCGAGTCGAGCCCCACTCCGTTCGCGGTTTCCACGTAGTTGCCCGCACCGTCTGAAAGCAGAGGAGTGAGGTGAAACGGATTGCTGCTGGTGAGGAGGTCGTAGACTCTGCGGGCGGGGGTGATGCTGTCGTCGAACGTCTGGGCGTAAGACTCCAGGACGGCTCGGACTACATCTACGTCGGCGCCCGAGTCGGTGGCTATGTCCTCGGCAGTGATGATGGCCCGGTCGGCCGGCAGAAACATGAACGGGATCATCCGTGTCATGAATTCGCTCACATCGTCCTCGGGGACCTGGTCTGGCGGCGTTCCGTGGTGCTGCATCACAATCGCGCCAGTCTCGTCGCGCAGCTTGGTCATCCGGTCGCCGCCGAGCTTTTGCATGGAGTGGCGAACCGTGACGACGTCGGGGTAGGTGTAGCCGAGGTGCTCGGCCATGAGCGGGGCGACGATGGTGTTGTCGAACAGTTGGGTTTCGTGGTTCTCGCGGATGGTGTCGTATTGAAGGTTTCGGATGTGGAGGACCGCGCCCTGGTACTCCGCGGCCAGCGGTGCGAGCGGGTCGTCGCTGATTCGTGCTTCGATCAGCTGTCGATAGGTGGCCAGCCGCCCGAGGCGTTGGGCGCGGCTGTGGAGCTCACTGACGGCTTCGTGCGGGCGAGTGTTCATTCTGGGCGTGTCATTGGGCTTGCGGGACTTGCGGCCGAGCAGCATCGCAGCGATGATCTCGATGTTGAGCGCCGACCCTTCCCATGCGAGGTTCGGGTCTGGGACCGGCGGGAACTCCCGCATCCGCATCAGCTCGATAACGTCGAACGCGTCGGCGTCTTCGACGAGCTTGAGCATCTCGTCGACCTCAGCGACCACTTCACCGTGAAGTACCCCGCGAGCCTCGGGAACGGTCCTGCACTCACGGAACAGGCCGAGCTCCGTCAGCGGGTCACCAAAAGGCGCTGGATCGGGGTTGCCCTTGACCTTTGCGTCGGTTTTGCGTCGTGGCATCGTCACATCCTCTTGTCGAGAGGGCGAGCTTACGAGCTGGCCCCGACAGTTTCGCGCGCGATCACACCGCGCGCCGCCGGCCATCGTGGTCGATGGCTGGTCGACACCAGGCGTCTGCGGCGCCACAGTCAGTGCGGGCCGCGCAGCGGGCGACCTTGCGATCCGGCCAGCCGGTCAAGGTCTACGCCGCGGAGTTCCCCGTCCCGGTCGTCCGCGATACACGTTCCGCGGTCCTTGCGTTCCGGGCGCCGGTCGATCGTCCGCCAGAAGTCTCGGGCGTGCGGGTGTTTCGTCGTCTGCGCTCAGCCGCCGAGTGCCGCCTGGTACGCCTTCGCCTGGTCCGGCGTCAGGAACCGCGAAACTCGCACCAGCACACCGTTTTTCACGTAGTCGTATTCGCCGACCGCGGGCATCCCCTTCGCGATCGACTGGATGAAGTCCATTCGCGCCTTCGCGCCGGCCTCGTCTGTGTACACCTCGACGGAGCCGCCGCGTTCTACCGCGTCCTCGTCCAGGTACTCGACGTCGTCGGCCTTAACGCGCGAGTCCGAGAACGCTGTCTTCGAGATGTAGCCGTTCGGCCGGCCGAGCAGGTGGTTCGGGTCGTCTTCTGCGGTGTAGGTCTTGAACGGCTTGACCGTGGGGATCTTGTCGGTGAGCGTCTTGGTGACGTCGTCGGCGGACTTCGGGCCGCTGGCGGCTTCGGCTGGGGCGATGACACCGCCCGAGTCAGTCGCCGTGGGTGCGCCGCCTGAGCTGCTGCACGCGGCCAGCGAGAGTGCGGCAGCGGAGACGCCGACGGCGAGAACGGTACGGCAGGTGATCACGAACCCTCCAAGTTGGTGACGGTCAACGCCGGTATGTCTCGCCGGGCAGATCTTGTGTTACGTCAAGCAATGAATTCGTTACCGTGGCGTAGCCTGGCGCGACTGAGGCCCAGAGGCGCATCGCCGGACGGACTGGCAGATTGTGCGGTATGAATAGCGTGCCTCAACCGAGCTTGCTCCAGAATGGCGCCTGGATCGCCACGATACTCAGCGGCTTGTCCATAGTGGCCGGCGTGATCGTGTGGATCTTCAAGCAGGCCCGCGGATGGCGAGAGCATCGACGTGCCATCCGGCATCGCAACTGGCACGGCTACATCGTCATGGGCTCGATTTCGAGCTGGTACGTCCGGGTCGCCGATGACCCCAAGAGCCCGACCGGTCGGATCGTCGTGGACGTGCTCAACGGTCCTGACGGCACGCCGGATGCCAACCGGGCGTATTCGATGCGCCTGCAGATCAAGGCGGACGGAATCATCGCCCGAGCGCCGACGTCAGGAGAAGACGCCTTCCTCAAGTCGCTGGGCCGCAGGCGCGGTGGGGGAAATGACCCGGAGGGGTTCCCGGTTCGCTGACCGCCGCGGCCGCCCGCGCGGCGGCGTGCTCGGCGTCGAACCTCAACACTTGGCCAGCGCATGACCTGGGGAAGCTGACGGCGTCGAGCCGAACTAGCGCCAGGTGCGCCGTGCGAATCGCGGCGATCTCCTGGTTCTCGTGTGCGCCCAAGCCTTCGAGCGTCGCATGGATCTAACCGACCCCTGTCGCGCTTAGGCCGCGCTCGCGCATACCGCTAAGTCGCTGGAGCAGGTATCGACGCTACAGATACCGATTGTGAAGAGGAATGCTACACAAAGTGAGAGCACGATCGGGGAACAACGTCACCGACCCGCTGGGTCCTGGCCTGCGACATTGAGGGCTATCGGCGGACGCGCTGGGTCATCTCCCACATCCAACTCGCTGATGACGAGAAAGACTGCCCGTTCTACGGCCGCGACCAGGTCGTCGACGAAATGGCCGAGCGCGTGCAGGTCCTGACCACGCGGTTGGCTTCCCAGTTGGTCCTCTCCCTCCTGCGTGAATCACCGACTGCGCATACGAGGCACTGCGGTGATCAGAGTCAAGAGATCGGAGATTCCTATTGACATCACCCGTATACCGCTCGATTCCTCGGATAAGGCCTGATTGATTGTCCACTTGGGACAGTTAAACCGCTCATCGTTCGGCCGAACTAGTCAGCAACTGCCGCTTGTCGCACCATTCGGCGCGAGCACCCCGAGGCGGCTAGACGGAACTGTGGCCGACGGGCCAGTGCGGGAGGGGCCCCTTGGATTCCAAGGGGCCCCTCGGGACCTCCGCCCGAGAAAGCATGTGGAGCAACCAAACCGCCTGCAAGCCTGTCGGTTGGTCCACACGAGTGAACTCAGACAGAGGAGTCTGCATCGTGACGATACGCCACCGCGGCGTGTTCAAGCCAGCCCGGAGACCGGACAAGCGTCCAGACAGGATTGCGAATCCAACCCTCTGGCGGACCGTCGGCCACGCTTTGAGTAGCTGGTCGGGCGTTTTTCGCGTGATTTTGCTTGTCACGGTTCCGATCGTGATCATTCTCGTCGCCGCGTGGTTATTCCATATTGCCATCGAAGCCGGGCCGGTAAAAATCACGCACAGCTGACGGTTGTCGCCGCGGGGCCCCGGGGGGGGGGCCGCCGGGGGGGGGATGTAAGGTAATAAGCGCCCGCCCCCGCCGGGGCAGGAGTGGTGGGGGGGAAA